>DASUFX010000749.1:0-4225 GCA_036274355.1 Kofleriaceae bacterium
CCGCCCGAGCTGCACACGGAGTACTGACATGGACTTCGATCCACCTGAGGCCGTTCGCCCCTTGCTCGCGAAGATCGAGCGTTTCATCGCCGATGTCGTGATGCCCGCCGAAGCCGAGGTCATGGAGAAAGGCTTCATCGCCGCGGCACCGCTGCTCGCCGAGCTGCGTGCGAAGTGCAAAGCCGACGGCATGTGGGGACCGCAGCTGCCGAAGGACATCGGCGGTCTCGGCCTCGATCTCGTCGAGCACGGCCTCGTCTCCGAGCGCCTCGGGCGTTCGCCGCTCGGCCACTACGTGTTCGGCGCGCAAGCACCGGATGCCGGCAACATGGAGATCCTGCACAAGTACGGCTCGCCGATGCAGAAGGAGCGCTGGCTCGAGCCGCTCTCGCGTGGCGACATTCGCTCGTGCTTCTCGATGACCGAGCCGGAGAATCCGGGCTCGAACCCGACGATCATGTCGTGTCACGCGCGCAAGGACGGCGACCATTACGTGATCGACGGCCACAAGTGGTTCACGACCGCCGCCGACGGCGCTGCGTTCGCGATCGTGATGGCGGTGACGAACCCGGAGGCGCCACCGCATGCGCGCGCGTCGATGATCATCGTGCCGACCGATTCGCCCGGCTTCGAGCGCGTGCGCAACATCAAGATCATGGGCGACCCCGGCGAAGGCTGGGGCAGCCACGCCGAGATCTGGTACCGCAACGTCCGCGTACCCGTCGAGAATCGCCTCGGCCCCGAGGGCGCGGGCTTCATGATCGCGCAGGAGCGCCTCGGCCCCGGCCGTATCCATCACTGCATGCGCTGGATCGGCATCTGCGAGCGCGTGTTCGACACGATGTGCAAGCACATCACGCGCCGCAAGATCGACGACGAGAAGACACTCGCGACGCGCCAGATCGCGCAAGCGTGGGTCGCCGAAGCGCGTGCCGAGATCGATGCATCGCGCCTGATGGTGCTCAACGCGGCGTGGACGATCGAGCGCAAGGGCTTTCAGGCCGCGCGCGATCAAGTGTCGTTGATCAAGTTCTACGTCGCCGACGTGATGCTGCGGCTCGTCGACCGCGCGATCCAGATGCACGGCGCACTCGGCATCACGAGCGACACGGTGCTCGCGTTCTATTACGTGCACGAGCGCGGCGCGCGCATCTACGACGGCCCAGATGAGGTCCACAAGATGGTGGTCGCGAAACGCATCCTCGCGAGGTACTCGTGATCGGCGAAGATCAAGCGAAGCCCGTCCGCGAGGGCGAAGAGCTGCCGCTGCCCGCACTCAAAGCGTTCCTCGAGAGCGAAGTCGGGTTGCTCGGCCCCGTTCGCGTCGAGCAATTTCCCGGTGGACACTCGAACCTGACCTATCTCGTGCATCACGGCGATCGCGAGTACGTGCTGCGGCGGCCGCCGTTCGGCAGCAAGGTGAAATCAGCGCACGACATGGGTCGCGAGGTTGCGGTGCTGTCGAAGCTCGCGCCGGTCTACACGCGCGCACCGCACGTGATCGCATACTGCGACTCGCCTGACGTGATGGGCGCGCCGTTCTATCTGATGGAGCGCCGGCGCGGCATCATCCTGCGCAAGGACCTGCCGCCGAACCTCGACCACGCGCGCATCGCGCACCTGTGCGATGCACTCGTCGACGCGCTCGTCGATCTGCACGCGGTCGATTACCGCGCCGCCGGCCTCGGTGACTTCGGCAAGCCCGCCGGTTACGTCGAGCGACAGGTCAAAGGCTGGAGCGAGCGCTACATCGGCTCGCAGACCGACGACATCCCCGCGATGACCGAGGTTGCTGCGTGGCTCGCTACGCACATGCCGGCGGATGGCCCGCCGTCGCTGATCCACAACGACTTCAAGTTCGACAACGTGATCTTCGATCCGTCACTCGATCAGATCGTCGGCGTGCTCGACTGGGAGATGGCGACGATCGGCGACCCGCTGATGGATGTCGGCACGAGCCTGTCGTACTGGATGCAGGCCGACGACGCCGCGATGTTCCAGAGCCCGATCTTCGGCATCACGATGAAGCCAGGCATGCTGCGGCGCGCTGACATCGCCGCGCGCTACTTCGACCGCTCCGGCCGCCAGACCGATCACCTGGTCTTCTACTTCGCGTTCGGCCTGTTCAAGACCGCCGTGATCTTGCAGCAGATCTATTACCGCTACGCGAAGGGCCTCACACAGGACGCACGCTTTGCGCCGTTCATCATGGTCGTTCGCGGACTCGCGGACCACGCGCGCGCGTCGATCGAACGCATGTCGCTCTAGCTCCCACCGCAGTAATTTGCGGCGGTGAGCCGACGGCCTCGCCGCTCTGGGCGATACTCGTCGACATGCGATGCCGCGGAGCTCTCACCTGCATCTTCGTGGCTGGTTGCGCGCTTGCGAAGCCACCGCCACCCGCGCCGCCACGGCATACCGAGCTCGGGCTGTCGGTCACGTCGGTGACGCTCGCGAATGGGCTACGCGTCGTGCTGGTCAAAGACCCGCACGCGAGCGAGGTCCAGGTGACGATGCGCTATCGGGTTGGCTCCGCCGACGATCTCGAGCATCCGGGCATCGCACACCTTGTCGAGCACCTGATGTTCCAGCAAACGCTCGGCTCGCAGACGTTGTTCGCGCACCTCGAAGACAACGCGACGTTTTTCAACGCTGTCACGACGTTCGACGGCACGACGTACATCTCTCGCGCCCGGCCTGACTTCCTGGACAAACTGCTGTCGATCGAAGCCGTGCGGCTCGGCTTTAGGTGCACGACGATCAATGACTCCGCATTCGAGCGCGAGCGTGAGGTCGTGATGCAGGAGCTCACGCTGAAGAGCGAAGCGTTCGATCTGTGGGACAGCCTGCTGCGCGCCGTCTATCCCGCGAATCACCCCTATGCAGGTGCACGCGACACCGTGAAAACAGTCTCCGAGATCACGCGTGCCGAGGCGTGCGCGTTCGCCGATGCCTATTACGCGCCGAGCAACGCAGCACTCGTGATCTCGGGGAATCTCACGAACGAGCAGGTGGAGACATCGCTCGGCAAGTTCCTCGCTCGGATCGCCAAGCGCGTCGCGTCGTCACCGGCGCCGGTCGCCGCGGTTACACGGCTGCTTCCACACGTCGCGTCGGCTCCCGTCGACAGCAGAGTGCTGCTCGTCACCTGGCCGTTGCCACTCGATCCGGGCGATCAGATCGCAGTGCGCGCACTGTTCAGCCAAGCAGCAATTGGCGTGGTGAACAATGCGGTCAAAGGCCACGTCCGGGCGATCGAGCTCGGAGACGTGCGTGCGCCGGTGATCGGCGTCGCCATCGAGGTGATGGAAACGGAATCCGTGCAGGACGTGCTCGATCGCGTCCAGGACGTGTTCGTTCAGCTCCCGAATGAGCTCGAGAGCTACATGCCCAACCTCGCGTTCGACGCGATCCGGCAACGCACGATCTACGAGCACTTCGCCGCGCTCGAGGACGGCAGCGAGCGCGACAGCCGCCTCGCGGTCCACGCGCTCGCCGGCCAGAATCCCGCTGACGCAGTCGCCGCGGAACAGCGCTCGCTGCGCAACCTCGGTCGCCACGAGGTAGGCGCGCTCACCCGGCGCTACCTCGCGTTCGATGACGCGACACTGGTCACGCTCGAGCCGACGGCAAGCAAGAAGACAGGCCACGCGCTCGACGTGCGGCCGGCAATCCACGACATGGGCCTGCGCCGGAGTACACCCGAGGTCGCGCGCGCGATGACGCCGGACGAGTCGATCGCGGTGCCATCGATCACTGCCACGACACGCGTGCTGCCGAACGGGCTCAAGGTCGTGCTGCTGCCGCTCACCTCAGTGCCGACGGTCGACATGCGACTCGTCTTCGGCGCAGGGGCCGCCGACGAGCCCGTCGACAAGCGCGGCGCCGCGCTCGTCGCTGGCTACGGCCTGTCCTCCGACTTGCGCAACCTCAATGACACGATCAACTTCTACGTTGCCGGTGGTTCGATCGATGCCGACGTCACGGCCGAGCGCACGTCGTTCGAGGTCAAAGGCGTCGACATGCATCTCGATTACCTGCTCGCCGGACTTCGCCGCTGGGTCGTCGACGGCCGCTACTCGAGCAGCGCGGACCTCATGGTCGAGCTCGTCGAGCGCGCACGCAAGCGCAAGAACGAAAATGGCGCATTGATCGACGCGTGGCAGACGGCGGTCTACGGCGAGAACAATCCATACGCGCGCGCCGGCATCGCGAGCTACGGGAC
>DASUFX010000750.1:0-13406 GCA_036274355.1 Kofleriaceae bacterium
CGCCGTCCCACGCGACCTTCGCGAAGCCCGCGGCGTCGAGATCCGGAATCGCGACCTCGCACTGGAAGTGGCCCTCGATGCGGGTCAGATAGATCCAGCGCAGATCGGCGTGACCGATCGAGTGGCGAATCAGCTCGGCGCCGCCGATCACGAACACGTTCTCGATGTTGTCCCCGCGCGCCGCCATCAGCGCGCCGTCGAGCGTGGCGGCGACGACGACGCCTTCCGGCACCGCGAGGTTCTGGCGCGTGACGACCACGTTGAGTCGCTTCGGCAGCGGCTTGCCACCCATCTCGTTCGACTCCCACGTCTTGCGACCCATGATGATCGCGTTGACCTTGCCTTCGCTGCACGCGCTCGTGATGCGGCGAAAGTGCGCCATGTCACCTTGCAGCTTGGGCCATGGCAATCCGTTCGCTTTTCCAATGCCCCAATCGAGGTCGGCGGCAACGACAACGTCAAAGCTCACGCACGCACCATAGCGTGAGATAGTCGTCGTGTGAGGTCGGCAGTCGCTCTGCTTGCGGTCGCGGCGTGCGGTGGCGGTAGTAACAACGCTCCCGACGCGAGCATGACAGCGAGCGACGGCGAGAGCGGCGGCATGACGCTGTCGGATCAGTATCCGGGCGATGTCGGGCTCGGTGGCGATCCGGCGGTGATCTGGTTCGAGGATTTCGAAGAGGGCTCGGTTGCGGCCGTGACAGCTCGCTACAACCAGGCGCAGGGCATGGCGCGCATGCAGCTCGTCACCGATGCGGCGCATGGCAGCGCGCTCGCACTCACGGCGGGTGGCAGCGTGTCGGCTGTCGATCTGTACAAGCAGCTGCCCGATCACGATGACGTGTTCGTGCGCTGGTACGTGAAGTACGACGCCGCGATCCCGTGGCATCACTCCGGCATGTGGTTCGGCGGGTACAACCCGGCGATGTCGTATCCGATGCCGGGCGCGGGGCTGAAGCCCGACGGCGACGATCGGTTCTCGATCTCGATCGAGCCGGTGTGGGACGTCGGCAGCGCAGCGGCGCGGTTCGACTCTTACAACTACTGGATGAACATGCGCTCGTGGATGGCGGTGCCGACCAACGACGGCACGTCGTACTACGGCAACTCGTTCGTTCACGAGAACGGCTTCACGATCGACGAGACAAAGTGGGTATGTCTCGAGGTTCACGTGCACGTGAACACCGCTGGGACATCGGCGACGGGCGGCGTGCTCGAGGTGTGGAAGAACGACGCGCTGGTCCGCCGTTTCGACGATGCCGGCCCGATGGGCTGGTGGGTGCGCGACAAGTTCTGCCCGGCGAACACGAATGCGAGCGAGTGCACCGACTACCCGGCGACGCCCAACGAGATCCTCGATCTGCAGCTGCGCAGCACGACGAGCTACGCGGTCAACGCGTTCTGGCCGCAGAACTACATCACCGACCCGACGATGGGCACGCTGCGCTTCGATCAGATGGTCGTCGCGACGAAACGCGTCGGCTGTTTGCGCTAATCGTGTAGCGTACGCGCGGCGACACCGTGTGAAGACGCGGTCACGCTTGCGGCGAAACCGCGCGAACGAACGCGCATTCGTGCGGGCACGCGCGTTGCTGATGGCGGGCGCATGCGCATTCTCGTCTGGGGGCTGCTGCTCGCGGTGCCACAGGTTGCCAGCGCCGAGCCGCGGTGGTCGTTCGGCTGGCGGTCGGCGATCAGTAGCGATCTCACGCCGCCGCCGTGGCTGATCTGCGGTGGGCAGTGGCGGTGGCGCGTCGTGCCAGGCATCGCGCTCGGCATCGATGGTGATGGTGGTCGTGGCGATCGCTACGAGACACACGACGCGCTGCGCACCGCGGCGGAGCGCACGATGGCGAAGGCAGGTGCGAGCGTCTCGAAGTACCTCGCTCACGGCGGCCCGTGGGAGGTGCGCGTGTTCGGCGGTGGTGGCCTCGCCGTCGAGCTCACGCACGTGAAGGTGCTCGACCTCGACTGGGTGCAGGACCGCATCGGGTATCGGCCGCAGGCGTTCGCCGGCGTCGGCGTCGAGCGGTTGTGGCCGCGGACATGGGAAGGCACGAAACCGGGTGCAGCGGGCGTCGCGCTCGAGCTGCGCGGGATGTGGCTCGCGGGTGATGCGCCGATGAGCGCGGCTCCCGAGCTATCGCGCTTCAGCGTGCAACTCGCGCTCGAGCTCAACGCCTACACCGGCCAGTAGCGTATAACGCGCGCGATGACGCGCATCGCAGTGGTCACTGGAGCAGGACGGGGCCTTGGCCGTTGCATCGCCGAGCGCTTGATCAAGCGCGGCTACGGCGTGCTCGTCACCGACATCGATGGTGCCGCTGCGCAGGCAACCGCCGCCGCGCTCGGTGACGGTGCGTGGGCGCTCCAGCAGGACGTGCGCGATCCGGACTCGCATCGCGCGGTCGCGCGTGCTGCCACCGCGCGCGGCGACGTCGAGCTGTGGATCAACAACGCGGGCGTGCTCGCGGTCGGCGAGACCTGGCAGATGGACGAGGCGGACATCCGGCGCATGGTCGACGTGAACGTGCTCGGCGTGATGTGGGGCTGCCACGCCGCGATCCCGGTGATGCAGAAGGGCCAGATCATCAACGTCTCGTCGATGTCGGGGCTCACACCGTCTCCCGGCCTCGCGGTCTATGGCGCGTCGAAGCACGCGGTCGTCGGTTATTCGCTGTCGCTCGCCGGCGAGCTGCGCCGTGCTGGCAAGGCGATCGAGGTCAGCGTGCTGTGCCCCGATGCGATCCGCGGCGACATGACCAACGCGGTCGCGCACGATCAGGCGGCCGGGCTGATCTTCTCGGCAGGCACGATGCTGTCGCTCGACGAGGTCGCCGATGCCGCGCTCGAGCTCGTCGACGAGCCGAAGCTGATCCGCACGATGCCGCGCTACCGTGCCGCGCTCGTGCACCTGTTGCGGCCGTTCCCCGCGCTCGGCCTACCGCTGCTCGAACAATTCGCGAAGCGCGGCCGCCGACGCGCGCGGTAGGCTCGGCACGAATCGGCTCATTAGTTGAGCAGCACTTCGTCTTTGGCGTCGGGCTTCTCGGGCTTATCGGCCTTCTCGCTCTTGTCTGGCTTTTCGACGGCCTTCTCGCTCGGCTTCGCCTCGACCTTCGTCTTCGGCACGGTCGCCACTGCCGTCGAACCTTGCGCCAGTCGCGCGGCGTTGCGCTCCATCATGAACTGCATCACGTACGGGAAGCCGACCTGGATGCCGTTGAGCTTCGGCGCCAGCGTCGCGGACAGGCCGAACATGATCACGCTCGCGCGCTCGACGTAGAACCAGCCTTCGGGATACGCGACTGACTTCATCAGCTCGCGTAGCTCCTCGCGCTTCATGTCCGGATCAGCGAGCTGCTGGGCGACCGCAGGATCGATCTTGCCGAAGTCGGTGATGTTGAGGTTGAGCAGCTTCTCGAAGTATTTGCGCGTCGTGCGCTCGAGCAGCGCGCGGTTGCCGTCGGCTGCCATGAAGCCCATCTCGTCGATGCCCTTCACGACGAGGTCGTCCTTGCGCGTCATCAGACCCGACAGGATGTCGAACATGCCGTCGGCGAGGTTCGCGCGCAGCTCGGTCGCGCTGCCGAGATCGAGCACGACGATCCGCGGCTGACCCTCGGGGCCGCGCTGCACGAAGAAGTTTCCGGGATGCGGATCGGCGTGGAAGAAGCGATCGATGAATAGCTGCTTGTAGAAGACTTTGATCAGCTTCGTCGCGACCGCGTACGGATCGAGCTCGAGCTTGGACAGCGCGCTCTTCTTCGTGATCTTGACGCCGTCCATGAACGACATCGTCATCACGTCGTGCGAGCTGAGCTCCGGGTAGACCTTGGGGAACAAGACGTCCGGATCGCTCTCGAAGTTCTTCGCCATCTTCTCGATCATCGCGGCCTCGTTCACGAGGTCGGTCTCGCGATTGAGCATGTCGGAGAGCTGCTCGTGCACGCGCTCGATCTGCTGCAGCGGGACGAAGTTCTTGTAGACGCGCAACGCCCAGCCGAGCACGCGGAGGTCGACCCGGATGATCGTCGCGACGTTCGGGTACAGGATCTTGACCGCGAGCCGCTCGCCGGCTGCGTTCGTCGCTTCGTGCACCTGGCCGAGCGATGCCGCCGCGATCGGTTCCTTGTTGAACGTCGCGTAGGCCTCGGTCGGCATCTTCTTGAACGATTTCTTGAACGTCTCGGCGATGTCCTTGTACGAGGTCGGCGGGACGTCGTCCTGCAGGCCTTCGAGCTCCTCGACGTA
The DNA here is from genome assembly GCA_036274355.1 of Kofleriaceae bacterium. GTDB lineage: Bacteria > Myxococcota_A > Polyangia > Haliangiales > Haliangiaceae > JABFXX01. The sequence goes on from DASUFX010000750.1 coordinate 4,255, forward strand.
CTCGCGGGGCAAGAACGAGCCCATGATCGACAAGATCTGGCCGAGCTTGATGTACACGCCGCGCAGGCGGACGAAGCCCTTGTACATGCGCCGCGCGTTGCGGCGATTGACCCGCTTCCAATGGGCGCTGGTGCCATACCGTGAGGGCCACAACCGCGCCCACGACATCTGCCACAAGTAACTGAGGAAGATAATCGCGAACACGCGCGTCGCACGGATTAAGCGAATCGCGGCCCACATCTCCTAGCGCTCTCGACGATGGTAGCATGCGCGCGTGTCGGACCTCTTCGATCGCGCCGCGAAGTTCTTTCACGAGCTTCAGGGCGACATTTGTCGCGATCTTGCCGATGTCGACGGCGCCAGAGAATTTGGCGCTGATGCATGGCAGCGGCCAGGTGGCGGCGGCGGTGTGGCACGCGTGCTCGAGGGTGGCGCGTTGTTCGAGAAGGCCGGCGTCAACTGGTCCAACGTCGACGGTGAGCTTCCCGCCGAGCTGGCAGACAACATGCCAGGCACGGGCCGCCAGTTTCGCGCGAGCGGCGTATCGCTCGTGCTCCATCCGCAATCGCCGATGGTGCCGACCACGCATGCGAATTTTCGCTGCATCCAGAAGGGCGACACGGTGTGGTTCGGCGGAGGCGCTGACCTGACGCCGTACTACTTCTTTCGCGAGGACGCGGTTCACTTTCACAAAACGCTTGCGGAGGCGTGCGACGCCCACACGCCGATCGGTGATTACGACCGATTCAAGGCGTGGTGTGACGAATACTTCTTTCTCCCGCATCGCGGCGAGACGCGCGGCGTCGGCGGCGTGTTCTTCGACTATCTCGGCAGCAAGGGCGAGCATCCCGTCGAGGACATCTTCCGGTTCGTGCAGGAGCTCGGTCGTGCGTTCACGAAGGCGTACATCCCGATCGCGCAGCGACGGCAAACCGCGCCGTTCGGCGAAACCGAGCGCACGTGGCAGCTGCGCCGGCGCGGCCGCTACGTCGAGTTCAATCTCATCTATGACCGCGGCACGCTGTTCGGTCTCAAGACCAACGGCCGTATCGAGTCGATCCTGATGTCGCTGCCTCCGCTCGTCCGCTGGGACTACGACGTGATGGCGCAGCCGGGATCGCCCGAGGCCGAGCTGCTCGCACATCTGCGCGCGACCGACTGGCTGGGCCGCGCCCGGTAAGCGCCAGAAAAGGGGTCAGACCCCATTTCTTGGCGCGCCCGAGATCCGTCCGATGTCAGACGGCTCTAGTAGGGTCCTGCACGTCCACGGGAGTACAAGGCTAGTAGGTTCGTCTTGACGACCCCCTACCTGTAGCGTAAGGAAATTACTATGGCCAAGAAGCAGACTCGGCGCAGCATCAGTGTGAGCCGCACGACTTACGAGCGACTGAAGGCGTTCTGCGAGTCGAACAACATCTCGATGAGCCAGTTCGTCGAGACCCGCGTCGGGGACTTCCTCGGGCAGGGCGAGGGTACGACGACGATCATCCCGACGACGCCGCGGCCTACGGCACCGGTGCCGGCGAAGCCTGCGACTTCGACTCCTGGAGCTTCGGGGCCGAAGTCGGAGACCAGCGCGCCGCGTCCGGTCGTGCCGGCCGCTGCCCCGGTGGCGCAGCCGGTTCCGATGACGTCGGCCGCTGCTCGCTACGCGGTCGAGCCGCCCCCGCCGGTGATCAAGCGCCGGACCGAGGAAGAGCAGGCCGCGCCGAAGCCGGCCGAGAAGCGCCCGGAGCAGATCTTCACGTTCTAGCGCCTCGCTGGTGGTCGTGCTTCGCACGACTCGCGCCCTGCGGTCGCTTCCGCCGCTTCGCGGCGCACCAGCTCGCGCTAGACCCGCGCGGGCAACGCGGCTCCGCCGCTTCCCGCGGGGTTCTGATGTGCGCTTGCGGTCGTGGTTCGCACGACTGGCGGCTTTGCCGCTTCCGCCGCTTCGCGGCGCGCAAGCTTCATCAGACCCGCGCGGGCAACGCGGCTCCGGCGCTTCCCGCGGGGTTCTAGCGCCTCGCTGGTGGTCGTGCCTTGCACGACTCGCGGTTCCAGTCGTGTTGGGCGCGGCTAATCACCGCGGAACACATCGTCGCTCGTACATCGCTAGTCGCGTGGAATCTCCATCGACTAGCGTCGGTTCAGCGACCATGTCTAAGTCTCTCCTCTTCGTTTTCGTCCTCGCGTTCGCCATCGGCGGATGCGCCAAGAAGCACGACAACGCGCCCACGCCGAGTGGTTCCGCCGGCAGCTCCGCTGGGAACGGTTCGGCAGGCAGCTCAGCGGGCGGCTCGGGAGCGAGCGATTCGGCGGGGTCGGGCAGCGGTTCGGCGGGAAGCGGGGCAGGGAGCGGTTCGGCGGCGGAGATTCCGCCGTACACGCCTGCCGCCGATGTTCCGGCGCCGATTCGCGACGCGGTGACGGCGGCCGATCGCAGCGACGATGATCGCAAGCTCGATGCCGGACGCAAGCCGGCCGAGGTGCTCGCGTTTTTCAAGCTCGCGCCCGGACAGAAGATCGGTGAGCTGTTTGCCGGCGGCGGCTACACGTCCGAGGTGATGGCGCGCATCGTCGGCGACAAGGGGACGATCTACGCGCAGAACACCAAAGAGGTCCTCGACAGGTTCGCGCGCAAGCCGTGGAGCGAGCGCGCAACGAAGCCGGTGATGAAGCACGTCGTCGCCGTCGAGCGTCCGACCGACGATCCGTTTCCCGCCGAGGCGAAGAAGCTCGACGCGGTGATCACGATCTTGAACTATCACGACTTCGTCTGGCAGAAGGCCGATCGCGCGAAGCTCAACAAGGCGGTGTTCGCTGCGCTCAAGAAGGGCGGCGTGTACGGCATCGTCGATCACAGCGCGGCGCCCGGATCGGGCACCCGCGACTGCGAGACGCTGCATCGCATCGACGAGGAAGTCGTGAAGCAAGAAGTGCAGGCTGCGGGCTTCAAGCTCGACGCCGAGAGCGATTTGCTGCGGCGTCCGGACGACAAGCGCGACTGGAACAGCTCGCCGAAGGCAGCCGGGGAGAAGCGCGGAACGAGCGATCGCTTCACGTTGCGTTTCGTGAAGCCGTAAGGGCGTTCGGCGCATCGAACGCTAGACTGGAGATCATGGCTGTACGCGCGCCAATTCGGATTGCTCGAGCGCTGCAGCACCGCAACTACCGGCTGTTCTTCTTCGGCCAAGGCATTTCGCTGATCGGAACCTGGCTGACGCGGTTTGCGACCGTGTGGATGGTCTATCGGCTGACGCACTCGGGCGCGCTGCTCGGCCTCGTCGCGTTCTTCGGCCAGGCGCCGAGCTCGGTGATCGCGCCGATTGCGGGAGTGCTGATCGATCGCTGGGATCGCCATCGCGTCGTCATCGCGACGCAGGTCGCCGCGATGCTGCAGTCCGCGGCGCTCGCGTTCTTCGCGTTCACCGGCCTGATGACCGTGTGGCACTTGATGGTGCTCGGCGCCGTGCAGGCAGTGATCAACGCGTTCGACATGCCTGCGCGCCAATCGTTCCTTGGCCAGATGATCGAAGACCGCGCCGATCTGCCAAATGCGATCGCGCTGAACTCGTCGATGGTCAACGGCGCGCGGCTCGTCGGTCCGGCAATCGCCGCCGTGCTCGTCGGTCTATTCGGCGAGGCCTGGTGCTTCGCCGTCGATGCGGTGAGCTACGTCGCCGTCATCGTGTCGCTGCTGATGATGCACGTGCCCAAACGCGCGCTCGTCGCACGGCGCGGCCACGTCTGGCAGGACATGCAGGACGGTTGGCATTACGTCGCAAACGCGCCGCTCGTGCGCGCCGTGCTGCTGCTGCTCGCGGTGACGAGCGTGCTCGGTGGCGCGTACACGACGCTGTTGCCGATGGTCGCCGGCTCGACGCTGCAAGGTGGCTCGAACACGCTCGGCATCTTGATGGCGACCGCCGGATGCGGCGCGCTCGCCGGTGCGCTTTACCTCGCGGGCCGCTCGACGGTAGTGGGGCTCGGCGGCGCGATCGGCCGCGCGACACTCGCGCTCGGCGCCGCGCTGATCGTGCTGCGGTTTGCAACGAATGTCTGGATCGCAGCGCCGCTCTTGTTCGTGACCGGCGCAGCATGGATGATCCAGATGGCCGCGACGAACACGATCATCCAGACGATCGTCGACACCGACAAGCTCGGCCGCGTGATGAGCTTGTACGCGGTCGCGTTCTTCGCTGGCATGCCGGTCGGCGCGCTGCTCGAGGGCTGGCTCGCCGATCATCTCGGGCCGATGAACACGTTCTTGTGCGCCGGTCTCGCGGTGTCGATTGCTGGTGTCATGTACATGCGCGCGCTGCCTCGGTTGCGACTCGTCTCGCGACCGCTCTACGAGCGACTGGGCCTGATCAGTGCACCGGATGCGCCGCCATCTCGGGAGCAGCTCCCAGCGGCACACTGAGCACGACGAGCGTGCCTCGCGGCTGGCGCCGCATCACGATGCAATCGCCACCGAGTCTGCGCGCGCGTTCGCGCATGCCGACGAGGCCGAGCGACTGCGGCGAGCCGCGACGAACCAGCTCGGGAAGCCCGACGCCGTCGTCGGCGACCTCCATGATCAGATTTCCTTCGCTTGCGCGCAGCCGCACGTCGACGCGGGTTGCTTCGGCATGGCGCGCGATATTCGTCAGCGCTTCCTGGAAAATCCGGAATGCCGCGGTCGATACGGTGCGGTCGATCGGCTGCTCGGGCAGCGCGTTCTCGACGTTGAGCTCGATGTTCGTACGTGCACCGAACTCGTCGGCTTGCCATTGGATCGTCGCGCCGAGGCCGAGCTCGTCGAGAATGACCGGCCGCAGCTCCGACGAGATCCGGCGCACGGACTGCAGTGTCGTGTCGACCAGCTGCGCCATCTCGTCGAGGCGCGCGTGCATCGATCCGTTCTCGTGCGTGTTGCGGGCGATCCACGCGACGTCGAGCTTGAGTGCCGTCAGCGCCTGACCGAGCTCGTCGTGGAGCTCGCGTGCGATGCCGGTGCGTTCCTCTTCACGCACGGCCTCGATGCGGGCGGCGAGCGCACGCTGCTCCTCGTCGAGCAGACGGCGCTCGATCACCAGGCTCGCGACGTGTGTCGCGCGCTCGATGAGCTCGAGCGCGACGCGATCGGGAAGGCCGGGCTGTTTGTGGTAGAGCGCGAACGTGCCGAGCACGCGCTGGTCGGCAGAGAAGATCGGCGTCGACCAGCACCCGCGCATGCCGCTGAGCTTCGCGAGGTCGCGGTAGTCGACCCAGAGCGGATCGGTCAGGATGTCTTCCACGTGGACCGGCTGGCCGTAATAGGCGGCGGTTCCGCACGAGCCCGCCCGCGGACCGATCGACGCACCCTCGAGCATCTTGTTGTAGGTGGCCGGCAATCCGGGCGCGGCGGCGACGTGCAGTCTCGTGCCGCTCTCGTCGAGTAGCAGCACCGTCGCGGTCGTCGCGGGGAGCAGCCTCGAGATCGACTCCGCCCAGTCGCGAGGCCGCGGGATTTGCCGCGGCGAGCAGATACGTTTCCGGGTTGTCCGGATCACCGATGCGCCACGCGGTGAGTGCGATCTGCACTTCGCGCATGACCTCGGCGTAGAGGCTGATCAGATGCTGTTTCTCGCGCAGCTCGGTGACATCGGAGACGGTCCCGATCAGCTCGCGGATGTGGCCACCGGGTTCGACGACCGGCGTCACCGACACCTCGCCGATCTTCTTGCCGGTCGGATAGTGGGTAGCTTCTTCCCAGCGCACCGTGCGTCGCTCGGCAATCGCCTGCCGGTACTTCTCCACCACCATCGTTCGCGATGGTTCAGGAAAGACTTCGTCCACACACAGACCGACGACTTGGTTCTCGGACAGCCCGGTCGCCTCGGTGAACGCGCGGTTGACGTGGATGAACCGGAACCGGTCGCCTTCCACCCGCAGGTGAAAGATGACGTCGTTGACGTTCGTGTAGACCAGCGCTTGGACGCGGTCGCTGATGTGTCCGCCGCCGCCTGCCACGCAGAAAGCTAGCACCCGAAAAATAGGACGGGCCCGGCTTTCGCCTGGGCCCGTTTGCTCAACGTACCAGAACTACCGCAGTAGTCCTGGGTCCGGGAGGCTTACGAACGAACCTCCTGTGAGCGGGTACAGTGACGTTTCATGTCTTTCTTCCTCCCCTGGCATAGAGCCAGAGCCTGACGGCACGGCCCGCCTGCACTATTGCAGCGGCTCCCGGCATCAGGCCTTCATAATGGGCACTACGGCCCGTCTCGAGGCCCACAGCACGCGGTGTCCAAATGGCCATCGCTCGTGTACTCGGCGGCCAGAACCGGCCGCACTTTCAGTCTAGGCCAAGTCGGGATCTAGCGCCAGCATCCGGATGGCTTTACGTGCTAAGAGGCGCGACGTGACGACGCGACCGAGCAAAACGCTGGACACATTCCCGAATCCGCGATCCGGACGCGACTATCACATCGCGTTCGAGTGCCCGGAATTCACGTGTCTTTGCCCGATGACCGGCCAGCCCGATTTCGCCACGATCTTCATCGACTACGTGCCGGACGCACTCTGTGTCGAGCTCAAGAGCCTGAAGCTCTACTTATGGAGCTACCGCGATGAAGGCGCGTTTCACGAAGCTGTAACGAATCAGATCTGCGACGACCTCGTGAAGGCAATCGCACCGCGATCGATCACGGTAACCGGCAAATTCTGGGTGCGCGGCGGTATCACCACGACGGTGACCGTCACGCATGCGAAGTGATCGCGAGCTGATTCAGCGCGTCACGTACGGATAGACGACCATCACGTACGCGACGCCGAGCGTCGCGAGCACGATCAGCAGAAACGGCGCGAGCCAGCGGGCTCCGGCCTGGGTGTGGAGATTCGGAATTCGAGTGATTGCCGCCATGCCCGATCGGAGTGCATCGCTCGCGCCCGCTCCGTCGGAAAAGCTCGCATGACGCGCCTCACTCTCCCGGTTTGCGAATCGTGCGGCGCTTCTTCGTGACACTCACGCCGCCGTAGTTGAGCTTGAGGCTGCCTGCCTTGCCGAGGTTCTCCTGCTTGGCGGTGTAGACGAAGTCGCCGCCGACGTCCTCGCTGCACTCGATGCACAGCCAGGTGCCGGGGATCGCTTTCACACGTGCGGCAGGAATCTCCGCGTTACAGACCTCGCAGCGTCGGATTTCGTCGTCAGTGCTCGTGTTCGTGCTCATGGCGTAGCTCTCCCAGTGCAAGCGGGTTCCGGCGCTTGCGGCTGCATTATGAGGATCGGCCGCACGAAGTCGAGGACGACCTGGAAGCGCGAATGATTCCGCGGTTCAGCGCGTGAGCAAGAGCTGGTGATCGCCCAGCGTGCGCTCGGCAAACGCGGCCTCGCTGAACGCGAGGTAGAGCAGCCAGGTGCGAATGAACGGTGGGTCGAAGCCGAGCGCGCGGACCGCGGGCAGCGCGGCGACGAAGCGGTCGCGCCACGCGCGCAGCGTCGGTACGTAGCTGTCACCGATGTCGTCGCTGCGCGTGATCGCGAACGGTGGGCATGCGGCGCGGATCGCACCGAGCGACGGAATCAGCGTGCCCGGGAAGATGTACGTCTGCATCCAGTCGACGCTGCGGCGATACGCGTCGAACCGATCGTCGGGCATCGTGATCGTCTGCACCGCAAGCGTGCCGCCGGGCGCGAGCACACGCGCGCAGGTCGCGAAGAAGCCGGGCAGGTATTCGAAGCCGACCTGCTCCAGCATCTCGATCGAAACGATCTTGTCGAACGTGCGCTGCGGATCGACCCCGCGGTAGTCGCGATATTCGATCGTCACGCGATCGGCGAGGCCCGCAGCGGCGACACGAGCGCTCGCGAGCTCGTACTGTTCGCGAGACACGGTGATCGCCGTGACGCGACACCCGCGCGTGCGCGCCGCGTGGATCGCCATGCCGCCCCAGCCGCAGCCGATCTCGAGCAGGTGATCGCGCGGCGACAGCGCGAGCCAGTCGCACAGCCGATCGAATTTCGCGCGTTGCGCATCGGCGAGCGATGCGGCTGGAAAGATCGCGCACGAGTACGCGAGCGTGTCGTCGTCGAGGAACAGGCGATAGAACGCGTTGCCGAGATCGTAGTGCGCGTGCACGTTGCGCTGGCTGCCGACGTGCGTGTTCGCGGCGCGGCGATGACGCAGCAGCGCGGGTAGCTGCAGCAGGCGCGTGAGTGGAGACTCGACCCCGCGCGCGTTCGTCGCACGCAGGAACGCGCGGACGACGCCGACGACGTCGTCGCTCGACCACTCACCGGCGACGAAGGATTCGCCGGAGCCGAGCTCGCCGCGCAGGAGCACGCGCAGGAACAGGCGATCATCGTGGACGCGCGCGCGGGCGTAGAGGCCGCGCGAACCGAGCTCGACGGTCTCGCCGTTCGGCAACTCGAGATCGAGCCGGGCATCAGCGCTCGCGAACATGGCGCGCAGCCGGGCGAGTGCAAGATGGCGTAGCGCGAGTGCCGCCGGCGCGACGAGTCGCGGCAGCGGAACGATCAATGGATGTGCGATCTCGCCGGCCACCCGGTGCGCACGTTACCCCTTTTCGCTACGCAGTGGCTTTGAACACCGACTCGAACTCGCCCCACTGCACGCCGCTGTCGTGGTTCATGTCGAGCTTCTTCAAGATGCCGTCGGCCCACGCGCCACGCGTCAGCCCGTTGCCGACGCCAGCGTCTGACAGCATCTGCTTGATCTCGTCCTTCGTCATCTTGCCGTCTTGGTCACCGTCGTAGTGATCGAACGCCTTCTTGTAGTCGCCGCCGAACTTGCTCGTGACGAGCCGTTGGACCTTCTGCTTCAGCTCGATGACGTTTGGGTCTTCGTGTTCTTGCGCGACCTGCACGGGCGGAATCGCACCGCCGACGAAGCGCGTGCGCGACGGCTGCTCCGGGACTTCCTCGGCCTCTTGCTCGTTCGTCTCGATCGCCGCGTCTTCTCGGGCACGCTCGCGCATGGCGATAGGCTAGCGCGCCGGCCGAACGAGCGGGCGATGATCGTGCTCGGGCCGGTGGTACGGCACACCGGCGAGCCGCATCTTCAATGCCTCGAAGTGAATCAGCCCGATCACCTGTGCCGACATCAACGGATAACGCAGCGCGGCCGACAGCAGCGCGCGGTCGGATAGCGGTGCGCGGTCGCCGGTGAGCCGTGCAGTGAACAGCCGCT
>DASUFX010000751.1:0-10489 GCA_036274355.1 Kofleriaceae bacterium
GCCTCGACCCACGGCTCCTTCTTGCTACCGAACAGCTGGACCATGAAGCGGCCCATCGCCGTGTTCGAGCCGGTGAGCTTCGCGCGCACCGCGAACGCGTCGAGCGCCTCGATCATCTCCTGGCCGCTCTGGAACCGCGCGCTGGGATCGTTCGCCATCGCGGTGAGCACGATCGCCTCGAGCTCGCGCGGGTAGCCCGGCACCGCGACCGACGGCAACATGACATCGCCGGCGACGATGCGTTTCATCGTCTCGAAGTCGTCGTTGCCTTTGAACGCGCGGCGCAACGTCGTCAGCTCGTACAGACAAATGCCGAGCGCGAAGATGTCGCTGCGTCGATCGATCGGCTTGCCCTTGCACTGCTCGGGCGACATGTAGCCGTACTTGCCTTTGATCGTACCGCCGACCGTCTTCGTCGCGCGCTCCTCGGCTTTCGCGATGCCGAAGTCGAGCACCTTCACGCTGCCGTCGTAGCCGACCATGATGTTCGCCGGCGAGACGTCGCGGTGCACGATGTTGAGTGGCGCGCCGTTCTTGCCCTTGCGCTCGTGCGCGTGGTGCAGACCAGCGGCCGCACCGCTGATGATCATCACCGCGAGCTCGAGTGGAATCGTCCAACCGCGCCGCAGCGTGGTCTCGAGAATCGCGCGTGCGTTCTCGCCGTGGACGTACTCCATCGCCATGAAGTACGCGCCGTCCGCCTGATCGACCTCGTACACTTGCGCGATGTTCTGGTGGTTGAGCGTCGCCGCGAGCTTCGCCTCGTCGAGGAACATCGTGACGAAGCGCTGATCGGTGGCGCGCTCGCGCAAGATCGTCTTCAGCACGACGTGGCGCTCGAACGCACCGAGACCGGTCTGCCGCGCGAGATAGATCTGCGCCATACCGCCTGTGGCGAGGTGACTTAGCACCTCGTAGCGGCCAACTCGCGTAGGGATGCCTGGAGATGGCTCCGGCGGCGCCACACGTGAAGGATCGAACGCTTGGCTCAACGTGTCAAGCGAGCCCGGGGGTAACGACCTCCGTCGGCGTCGCCCTAAAGGACCATCTTCAAGAACGAGATGACCTTGTCGAGCTCGTCCGCGGTCAGCGCCGCTGCGATCCGGGCAAACGACTGCTGCTGGTCGATCGTTACAGAATCAGCGAAATCCTTACCCACGAACCCCTCGAGCTGCCCCCGGCGGTCGGGTGTGAGCTGGTCGTTGACGGTCTTCACCGCGGTTGCCGCCGCGGTCTCGTCCGCGAACTTGAGGCGCGCATCGATGGTGAGTTTCTGGGCCATCGCGAACGAGACGGCAGCCCACTGCGGCTCGGCTCCGAGCGACTTATTGAACTGTTCTTTCATCGAGGCATCGAGGGTCGCCCCGCCGAACACCGCCGTGTTCGGGGTAGTCGCGGCCATGATCGTCCGGACAGCAGCCGGCCCTTTGGCCTTCTTGTCCTTCGCACGATCGATGACGCCGCTGATCTGACCCGCGCTCGCGAACACGAGCTTCTTGTCGACCACCGTGAATTCGCCATCCGCGGTGACCCAGAACGTCACGCCCGCGTGCGTGTCTGTTTTCGTCGCTTGCTTCTTTGCCTCGGCGACGAGCTTGTCGATGCGGCCTTCGAGCACGATCACCGCGTCTTTGTTCGGCGTGCTGGCGGCGACGATCGTATCGACCTGCTTCTCGATCGGCTGCGCCGAGGCGAGCGTGTCGAGCGTGGTGTTCTGCTCGCGCGCGATCGTGAACAGCTTCTTGAAGATCGGTGAATTGCGCGCCCGCGCCACATCCGCAACGACGACGACGTTCGTGTCGTCGGGCAGATACTTGAGCGATGCAGTGCCGCGACCGGCGTCGGCACGCGAAGCGACGAGCGCGATCAAGAGCGTGACGAGCGCGTAACGCATCTCTGTAGTGTGGATCAGACGGCTGCCCCAGACCTGGCATTCATCGGTCGAACTAGCGGATACTCCGTAGGCGGTGGGGACGGCAAACTGGCCGATCGCGTTATCTGGCGCCATTCCAGCGCTGGTTGCGATGTGGTTCGTCGATCGCATGGATCGCAAGCGTCCCGAGCCCGTGCGCACACGCCGGCTCGTCGCGCTCGCGGGCATGCTGTCGGTGATCCCGGCACTGATTCTCGAGATCGCGGTCGGCAACACGCTCGGCGAACGGGTCGGGCCCGCGATGACGTATCAGGGCGCGACGTTCAAAGCGTTCATCGTCGCGGCCGCGATCGAGGAAGCGTGCAAGATCGCCGTCGTCTACTGGGTCGTGTGGCGGCGGCCCGAGTTCGACGAGCGGATGGACGGCATCGTCTACGCGAGTCGCGCCGGCCTCGGCTTCGCGCTCGTCGAGAACATCTTCTACCTGTTGCAGCAGGGCACGCTCGGCGGCCAGCTGCAGACGTGGATCCTGCGCGCGGTACTCGCGGTGCCCGGCCACGCGATGTGGACCGGCATGATCGGCGCGATGGCTGCGCGCCGCCGGTTCGACGGCAAGGGTCTCGGTTTGATCGGCGGCTACCTGCTCGCGGTCTCGTTCCACGGCGCCTACGACCTGTGCGCGTTCCTCCAGCAGCCGCTGCACCTCGAAGGCTATGACGAATACGCGCCCGGACTGATGCCTGCGCTCATCGGCCTCACGCTACTCGCGTTCTTCGTGCTGCGCTCGCAAGCGCGTATGGCGCTGAAGCTCGACGATGCGGACGCAGCGCTCAACGCCGCGCACGCCGCAAGAACAACACAATAGCGGCGACGCCGGCGACGATCGCGCCGACGTAGAACAAGAAGCCGGCCGCGACGCTCGCGCCACCGACGCCGGGATAGCCGACATAGAAATATGCGCCGGTAGCGATCGCGGTGACGATCGCCGCGAGACAGCCACGCGCGACGATCTTCGGCTCGCGCTTCGCTGCGATCGCGCCGGCGAACATGATCAGCACGAACATCGCGATGTAACCGGCCGCGCGTGTCGCGACAGCACTGCGCATCCACAGCTCGCTGCCACCGGTCCACGCAAGTCCTGCCTCGCGGCATTCGCCGCCGAAGCAGTGGCGCGAACCGAACGGGCCAATCGCAACTTCAGCGATCCCCCACCATGCGGTCTGCACTGCAATCGCGAACGAGGTAGCGGCTGCGAGTGCGAGACCTACCGTGAACCACCGAGATCTACTGTCCATGGAATTCGCGCGCATATTGGATAGCTATTGTTTGAGGTTCAACCAATTTCTAGCACCTGCTCACAGACGCCGATTTAGCGTGATGCCTACATTGACCGCCGATATGTAGGCACACGAATGATCTTCGTCGGCCGAGATCCATGCGCAGTTTGCTCGTACTGACCATCCTCGCTGCTCTATCTGGCACCAGCACCGCTGCTCCGCAATCGCTGGTCCTTGTGGACCGCGTGCTCGCAGAGGCCGAGGAGGAGATTCCTGATCTCACGATGCTGACGACCGAGCCGGTCGAGCGCACCGAGAGCTCGGGATACGGCTGGCGTGAGGACCCGATCAACAAGCGCGCGAAGTTCCATCACGGATCCGATTACCGCGGCAAGCGCGGCACGCCCGTTCTCGCTGCGGGCAAGGGCACGGTGATCTTCGCGGGTCGCCGCGGTGGCTACGGCCGCGTGGTGTTCATCGATCACGGCGGTGGCGTCATCACGCGCTACGCTCACCTCGACCGCATCGACGTCAAAGTTGGCGATGCGCTGCTCGCAGGCATGCAGCTCGGCAAGCTCGGCTCGAGTGGCCGCACGACTGGCGCGCATCTGCACTTCGAAGTGCGACTGGATGGCCGCGACGTCGATCCGAACACCGCGATGATCGTCGCCGACATCATGCGCGAGAACCCGGCAGCCGGCCGGCTCGCCGCATTCGCGCTGGCGCCCGAGCTGCAAGAGCATTCGCGAGACGCCGAGAGCCCGGACATTCGCGTACCCTCGCGCCCCGAACGTGCTGGCCGCACGAAGCGCCAGCAGGTCTTGTGGTAGCAGGCACTTTGGCGAGCTAGGCTGCGCGGGTGGTTGCCCGCTCGCCGGACCTGCTCGCACGACGATACGTCGCGTGGCTGCGCCGGCGCGCTTCTGCGGTCATCGCCGCGCACGTGGTCCTCCTCGCGCTATCGGTCTATCTGATCGCGTTCCGGCTCCCGCTGTTCGCGGACTTCTCGTACTTGTTGCCGCAAGACGTTCCGGCCGTGAAGGACCTGCGCAAGCTCGAAGCGCGGGTCAAGTCGACCGACAGCGTGCTCGTCCTCGTCACGGCCCCGACGCCTGCCGCGCGCGAAGCAGCGACCCAGGAAGTGATCGACGGCCTCGCCGCGCTGCACTCGCCGCTGATCGCCCGCATCAGCGGTGACGAGATCGCGATCCGCGAGTTCCTGCAGGCGAGGCGGCATCTGTTCGTGCCGCTCGACGAGCTCGAACAGGCGCGCGACACACTGCAGAAGAAGCTCGACGACGAGAAGCTGCACGCGAACCCGCTGTTCATCGAGCTCGACGACAAAGATCCGAATCAGGCGGCGGCCGATCAAAAGCAGCTCGATGATCTGCGCAAGAAGCGCCAGGACGCGGAAGCGAAGCTCGCGCGACCGACGAACGTCTGCGCCGATGGACTGACTGCACGGGTCGATGTCAGCACGTCGTTCCGTACGACCGACGCGAAGTCCGGTGCAGAGCTACTCGCCCAGCTCACCGGTGTGCGCGCGCAGGTGATCGCGAAGCATCCAGGCGTGAAGATCGGCTTCACCGGCTCGCCGATCACCGCGCTGTCGGAGCATCACTCGATCACGAACGGCATCGTCCTATCGAGCCTCGTCACCGCGGGGCTCGTCGCGCTCGTGCTCGCGCTGTTTTTCCGCAGCGCGACGTTGCTCGTGTTGCTCGTCAGCACGATCGCGATCGCGACTGCTGCCGCGTTCGGTAGCGCAGCGTTCACGGTCGGCCACTTGAACGCAGCGACCGCATTCCTCGGCGCGATCATCGCGGGCAACGGCATCAACTACGGCATTCTGCTCATCGCGCGGTATCTCGAAGAGCGCCGGCGCGCCGACGTCGACGAGGCACTCGCGCACGCGATCGTCGGAACGCTGCGACCGACAGCCGTCGCGTCCCTCGGCGCGGCGATCGCGTACGGCTCGCTCGCGGCGACGAGCTTCAAGGGCTTTGCCGACTTCGCGATCATCGGCGCGACCGGCATGATGCTGTGCTGGGTTGCGTCGTACGTACTGTTGCCGGCGCTGATGCTCGAGTTCGGCCGCGACACGAAGATCTTCCAAGGCAACCCGCGCATCGGCTCCGCACTCGTGCGGCTGCTCGGCTTCAAGCGCTCGGGCGTCGTGATCGCGGTCGCGTCGGTGGTGTTCGCGCTCGCGACCGTCGTCGTCGTGCGCTACGTGGCAGCGGACCCGTTCGAATACGACATTCGCAACCTGCGCTCCGAGGCGAGCGACGCGATCGAAGCGCGCCAGTGGATGAAAATCTCGGACGAGGCGTTCGGCCGCGGCTACTCCGGGCGCACGTACATCGCAGCGGACCGGCTCGATCAAGTGCCGATGATCATCGACGCGCTGCGGACGCTCGACACCGGCAAGCCGGAGGCACAGCGGACGATCGGCGCGATCGAATCGGTGCTGACGTTTGTTCCACAAGATCAAGACAAGCGCATCGCGGTGCTCGACGAGATTCGCTCCCTGATCGATGGCGCCTTCGACGCGATGGACGATAAGGAGCGCGCCGAGCTAGGCGAGTTGCGTCCACCCGAGGGCCTGCACCCGTTCACCGCGAACGAGCTACCGCCGACGCTGCGCGACAAGCTCACCGAGAAGGACGGTCGCATCGGCTACCTGATCGCGATCCGCCCCGCCCCGCTACTCGACGAATGGAACGGCAAGGACCTGATCCGGTTCGCGTCGGCGGTGCGCGAGCTGCATCTGCGCGACAACGAGACCGTCACGACGTCGGGCTCGAGCGTGATCTTCGCCGACATCGTCGAGTCGATCGAGCGCGACGGTCCGCTCGTGACCGGCGTCGCGTTGCTCGGCCTCATCGTCATGGTCGTGTTGCTTGTCGGCCGGAACCGCCGTGCGGTCGCGGTGCTCGTCGGTACGGTCGGCGGGTCGCTACTCATGATCGCCGTGTGCGCGCTGCTCGATCTCAAAGTGAACTTCCTCGATTTCGTCGCGCTGCCGATCACGCTCGGCCTCGGCATCGACTACGCGATCAACGTCGCGCACCGCCACGACACCGAAGAGCTCCCCGATCCGATCACGACGCTCAAGACGAGCGGCAGCGCGGTGTTCGTCTGCTCGCTGACGACGATGATCGGCTACGGCTCGCTGCTCGTGAGCGCAAACCTCGCGATTCGCGGCTTTGGCACCGCTTCGTTGATCGGCGAGGTGACGACCGTCATGACCGCGCTTGTCGTCGTTCCGGCTCTTCTCGCGGTCGGCAGGAAGACCAGCGTACAATCCATTCGGTCGCGCTGACCAACGCGTCGCCGGCGCCAATCTCGAGCTAACCGACGCGCTTGCCGTCTGCGCTCCAGCGATAGAAGCCGACGCCGGTCTTCTTGCCGAGCTGGCCGGCTGCGACCTTGTTCCGCAACAGCTGAGGCGGATCGAAGCTGGGGCCGATCGCGCTCGCGAGGTACTCGGCAATGCCGAGGCGGACGTCGAGACCGACCAGATCGGTCAGCTCGAGCGGTCCCATCGGATGGCCGTAGCCGAGCTTCATCGCGGTATCGATGTCCGCCGCCGACGCGACGCCCTGCTCCACCATGCGGATCGCCTCGAGCCCGATCACGATCCCGAGTCGGCTCGACGCAAAGCCCGGGCTGTCCTTCACGGTGATCGGCGTTTTGCCCATTTTCTCCGCGAGCGCGACCGCGAGCGCGACCGCCGCGTCGCTCGCTTTGCCGTGCCGCACGATCTCGACGAGCTTCATCACATGGACCGGGTTGAAGAAATGCATGCCGACGAGCCGGCTGCCGTCGCGCACTGCCTCGGCGATATCGCTGATCGGCAGCGACGACGTGTTCGTGGCCAACAGCGCATGCGCAGGCGCAGCTTCGTCGATCACGGCAAACGTCTCGCGCTTGAGCTCGATGCGTTCCGGAATTGCTTCGATCACGCAGTCGACGCCTTCGACCGTTGCGGCGAGTGCATCGCGGGTCGAGATGCGAGCCATCGTCGCGTCGCGGTCCGCCGCGCTCACCTTGCCGAGCTCGACGCCCTTCGCGAGGTTCTTCGCGATGCGATCGACGCCCGCGCGAGCCGCGCCATCCAGCGCGTCGTACAGGCGTGTTTGGGCGCCCATTTGCGCAGCCACTTGCGCGATGCCGTGCCCCATGGTGCCGGCCCCGATCACTGCAATCGTTCGTAGTTGTTCGAGCGTGGGAAGCATCGCGAGAGAACATACGTCAAAGCGGCCCGAGGTTCGTTAGACTAGGGCCGTGCTCGCACGGTGGACATGCCTGGCGGCCGCGCTGACCGGGTGCAGTTTCAGCCACGGCGTGGCCGTCGATCCGACGATCGAGGACGGCCATATCGACGACATCGATGCGCCACCGGCGGATGCCCGCCCCGATACGCCACCTGGCGCGACCTGCTATGGCACCGGCTTGTTCGTCGATTGCTACGAGCCCGGCACGCAGCCGACGAACAGCGACACGCTGTCGAGCGGCATGATCGACACGAGCAACGCGTCGAACTGCACGCGCACGGTGCCGCAGTCAAACGGCCCGGAGATCTGCCTGCGCACGGCCGTTGCGATCACGGTCAATGGTTACGTCCGATTCAAAGGCTCGCGACCGCTCGTGCTGCTCGCGACCAGTTCGATCACGATCACCACGGCAGGTACGCTCGACGTGTCGTCGTTCCGCAACGACGTCGGCGCCGGCGGCGATACCGGGCCGTGCGCGAATGTCGGGAATGGCAGCGCGGATCTGAGCCCGAGCACGAACGCGGGCGCAGGCGGCGCAGGCGCCGGTGGCTTCGGGACACCGGGTGGTACCGGCGGAAGCAGCAATGCCGGCGGCGGTGGCGGCGGTGGCACGACCGCGCTCACGATGATCCGCGGCGGCTGTGCCGGTGGCAAAGGCGGCACCAGCAACTTCGGCGCAGGCGGCGATGGTGGCCACGGCGGCGGCGGCGTCTATCTGATCGCGGGTAGCTCGATCACGGTTGTCGGAACGATCAAAGCGAACGGCAGCGGCGGCAACGGCGGCATTTACAAGTCTGGCGGCGGCGGTGCGGGCTCGGGCGGCCTCGTCGCGTTCGATGCACCGACGCTCACGATCACCGGCACCGTCTACGCAAACGGCGGAGGCGGCGGCGAAGGCGGCGGCGACAACAGGACCGGCGAGAACGGCTCTGACCCGTCCGCGTACAACCAGCGCGCGGGCGGCGGCAACTCACGGCTCAGCGGCGGCGATGGTGGCAGCGGCTCGGTGTTCGCGAACTCGGGAGCCGGCGGCGGTACCGCAAATAACGGAGCAGGCGGTGGTGGCGGCGGCGCAGGCCGCATCAAGGTCTACCAAGCGAGTGTGCCGACCGGAAAACTCTCGCCGCCGGCTAACTGAATCGCACACGTTTGGTACCTTGCGAACGTGCAACCAGCTGTCGACGTCGATCGACTCCAGCGCGAGCTCGAATCGATCTTCGGCCCGCGCCGCGTGTCGCTGCGTGCGGTCGACCTCGACACCTATGCGCGCGACATGTGGCCGCGGTTGCTCATCGCGTATCGCGACGGCATTCCGCCGCCGCATCGTCCGCACGCGGTCGTGTGGCCCGAATCGGTGCGCGAGGTCGTCGCGGCCGTGCGACTCGCGCGCGAGCTGCGGCTGCCGATCGTACCGTACGGCGGCGGCTCGGGCGTGTGCGGCGGTGCGGTGCCGCTCTACGGCGGCATCACGATCGATACGAAGCGCATGCAGGCCGTGCGCGCGGTGCAGACCGACGAGCTGGTGTGCGACGTCGAGGCGGGCCTCTCTGGCGAACGCTTCGAGCGCGAGCTCGAGCGCCGCGGTTACACGTTCGGTCACTTTCCGTCGTCGATCTATTGCTCGACCGTCGGTGGTTGGCTCGCGTGCCGCGCGGCCGGCCAGCTCTCGACGAAGTATGGCAAGGTCGAAGACCGCGTCGCGGGTCTGACCGTCGTGACCGGCCGTGGCGATGTGATCGAGACCGATGGTCCGAACCGCGCGCTGCGCGGACCGAACTGGACGCAGCTGATCCTCGGCAGCGAAGGCACGCTCGGCATCATCACGTCGGCGCGGCTACGCGTGTCGCCCGCGCCGCAGCTGCGCGTGTTTCGCGGCTTCGAGGTCGACGACGTCCAGACCGGCATCGAGGCGATCCGCCGCGTGCTGCAGAAAGGCCTGCGCCCGGCGGTGGTGCGGCTCTACGACGAGCTCGACACGCTGATCAATTCATTCGGGCACGAGCACAGCGACGAGTCGCAGCCGAGCCGCGCACCGGCGCCGCCGATCTCGACCGGCGCACTGCCCGCGTATCCCACGCCCGAGCGCCCGAAGGACGACGGCCTCGTCGATCGCTTGCTGGGGCTCGCGAAGGGCAAAGGCCTGCGTCAGAACGCGATGAAGGCGGCGCTCGGCAAGAGCGAGCTCGTCAATCGCGTGTTCGGCACGGTCGCCGAGAAGATCGCGCGCCGCGGCTGCCGCATGATCATCGGCCTCGAAGGCGCACGCATTCGCACCGAGATCGAAGCCGCGCTGACGTTCGCCGAGCTCGAAGCGGCTGGCGCGCGCGACAAGGGCGAGGACCCGGGCTGGGCGTGGCTCAAGAGCCGCTATCACGTGAGCTATCGGATGTCGCCGGTGTTCCGCGACGGCGCGTTCGTCGACACGATGGAAGTCGCGTCGAGCTGGGAGCGCCTCGGCGATCTCTATCATTCGGTGCGCACGGCGATCGGTCATCACGCGGTCGTGATGGCCCACTTCTCTCACGCCTACGCCGACGGCTGTTCGATCTACTTCACGTTCGCCGGCCACGCGCCCGAGGCGGCGGCTGCTGAACGCATCTACGACGCGATCTGGCGCGACGGCCTCGAAGCGACGACGCGCGTCGGCGGCACGATCAGTCACCACCACGGCGTCGGCCTGTTGAAGGCGCCGTTCATGGCCGGCGAGCATCGCGAGGCGATGGCGATCTTCGAAGCCGCGAAAGCGAGCCTCGATCCGGACGGCATCTTCAACCCGGGCAAGATGGGCCTGCGGAGCAACCGATGAGCCTCTACAACGAGCTCGTCACCGCCGTCGGCACGGAGTACGTCGAGCCGTTGCCCGAGCTCGCGCAGCCGCCGTGCTTTCGCGTCGTGCCCGGATCGGCGGCCGAAGTCGCCGAGGTGATCCGCCGTGCGGGTGCGAGCGGCGCAGCCATACATCCCGTCGGTGGCGGCGGCCGGCCGTCGCGCGTCGACAAAGATCCCAAAGGCGAGCGCTCGCGCGTATTCATCGCGACGCACCGCCTCGATCAGGTGCT
>DASUFX010000752.1:0-14180 GCA_036274355.1 Kofleriaceae bacterium
CGAGCCCACGCCCGACGAGCTCGCGCAGCACGCGGCCGCGCTGTCTGTTGGCTACAACGAGCCGCGCAATGCCGAGCTGATGGGACACACGTCCGCGATCTCGCCGGCGGAAGTGATCGAGAACTACACCGAGACGATCGCAGGTGGCATGCGCGCGTTTCTGTTGTTCTCGGGTGGCGAGCTCGCCGGCGACGCCGACTTACGCGGCCTGCGCGGCGGCAGTGGCGAGTTCGCATTCATGATCGCGATGCCGAGCGCGCAGGGCAAAGGTCTCGGCACTCGCTTCGCGACGATGATCCACGCGTTCGGATTTCGCGCGCTCGGCCTCTCCCGCATCTACGCGTCCGTCGTGCCGCACAACACCGCGTCGCGGCGCGTGTTCGAAAAGCTCGGCTACGTCGTCGACAACAGCGCGGCCGCGCGCGCCTACGCCGACGAGCCCGACGACGTGACGCTGGCCCTCGATCGCGCCACGTTCGAACGGATCGCCGGATCTGCCCTCGCCGATATCCGCGCCGGAGTACGCTAGGTCATGGCCACTGCGTCGCAGGTGCTGACCGGGCTCGTCGCGTTCCTCCACGTCTACTTCCTCGTGCTCGAGATGTTCTTGTGGGCGACACCGTTCGGCGCCAAGACATTCAAGCGTCCGCTCGACGAGATGCAGCAGACGAAGGTGCTAGCGGCGAACCAAGGCCTCTACAACGGCTTTCTCGCCGCCGGACTCGTGTGGTCATTCTTCGCGACCGACGGCTACGAGATCCGCGTGTTCTTCCTCGGCTGCGTCGTCGTCGCCGGGCTCTACGGCGCGGTGACCGCATCGCGCAGCATCCTGTTCGTGCAGGCCTTGCCCGCGATCGCGGCGCTCGTCGTCACGCTTCTCGCGCACTGAGCAGATCTCCGGACTCCGGACCGTACATTCTCGCAAGGGCACGCTGCTTGCTTCTGGTTTCTGAGCAGGAGAACCAGCATGGCTCGCAAAGCAGCGAAGAACGTGCCCGGGACCGAGCGGTATCGCGACGAACGCCGCACCGGCGGCGGTCCGCGCATGCACGAGCGCGAGTGGCACGAGCACGACCAGCCGCACGAGGCCGAACGCATTGCCAACAGCGAAGGCTTCGACGCGATTCCGGAGGTCGAGTCGGGCGGCGATCGCGCGGGCATGCGGCGCAAGCAAGCGCAGACTCCAACCTCGCAAGGTGGCGAGCGCCGCAAGCGTTCGGTGCCACCGAGCAAGGGACCCAAACGCGGAGCCAAACGGATCTAGGACGCGGATGCTCGTCGGCGGCGCGGCTAGCTCGACGGTAACGGTTCGTCACGCAAATGCGCGATGACGGGCGCGTGATCGCTCGAGCCGACCTCGCGATAGGATTTACAGGTCACCGCGCCGTCGACGAGTGCGTGATGCGCAGCGACGTAATCGAGTCGCCAACCGATGTTGCGCTGGCGCATGTTGCGCCATGGCGCCCACCACGTGAACAGCCGATCATTGTCCGGATCGACATGGCGGCCGACGTCGACGAGGCCGTGCGAGAACAGCCCGTCGATCAGATCGCGCTCGATCTTCAGCTGGCCGACCATGTCCTTGCGTAGCGACGGGTGAACGTCGATTGGCGAGCGCGCGACGTTGAAATCACCGCACAGCACGAGGTGTTTGCCGGCCTTCTCGAGCTCGCCGGTCCACGCCGCCAGCTCGCGCAAAAACACCATCTTCGCCTCGAAGTCTTTGCCGCCGTTCGGCACGTACACCGACGCGAACACGAAGCTGCCGACCTCAGCGACGACGATGCGCGTCTCGAGATCGAACGGCGGATGCACGAACTCGGGCGGATCCGGAAACTTCGCGGTGCGCAGCATCAGCGCGACGCCGGAATAGCCACCGCTACCGTGCCAGTGTGCGTGGTAGCCCGCGATCCGGTCGAGCGGCTCGGGGATCTGCGCGACGGTCGCCTTGATCTCCTGCAGGCAGATCACGTCCGGCTCCTCGCCGTCGATCCAGTGCGCGACCTGCGAGGATCGCGCACGGATTCCGTTGACGTTCCAGGTCGCGACCTTCACGGCCTCGCGTTTAGCACTTCACTGCACGCTCGTCACGATCGCTGGTGCCGGATAGCCGGCGATCGTCACGTCGATCTGCCAGCTGCCGGTCGTCGTCGGAGCGGTGAGCGCGAGTGCGCCGACCGCGGTCCCATCGGCGTGCTGCACGAGCGTGACCGGCGCACCGACGAGCTGCGGCACGCCATTGATCCGCGTGTCGACGAGCGCTTCGAGCGGACGAATGCCGGTCGGCGCGGTGATGTCGAGACCGACCACATCGCCCGGCGCGAGATTGCATGCCGTCCCGCACGACAGTTTTGTGATGAGCGTCGGCGCACGGATCGTCGCCGAGACCTCGGTCGGGATGCCGTCGCCGAGCTGCGCGGCGAGCACCCAGGTCGTCTGGTCAGGTGCGTTCGGGATCGGCACCGCGGTCGTCACCTCGCTGTGGCCGAGCACGACCTGCGTGCGCGCCGGCGGCACCGGATCTGGCTGCGTGATGCCGCCGAGCACCGCGTGGATCGACACGAGTTGCGAGACCTGTCCGGGCACGCTGATGAACACGTGCGCGCTGCCGGTCGCACCGGGGAGGTCGCATTGCGAGCCCTGCGCGCAGTCGAGCAGCGTGAAACCGACCGGCGGTGGAATCGTCGAGAACACGACGGGCGAGACCGTCTGGAAGCCCGCGTTGACACCCGCGCTGATGCGCACGTTGCTCGACGACTCGAGCGGCGCATAGAACGTGGCGATGAAGTATGCGTGGCCGCCGATCCGATACTCGTCGGAGATCTCGATCGGCACGTCGCTGACAACGCCGTCGACGGTGACGACGACATCCGGACGTGGCGCGGACGTCGTGCCGGAGAACGCGACATCGCCGTAGTCGACGACGACCTCGATGAAGTCAGCGCCGGCGAACAGCTTCGGCGTCGCGGTGTAATTGCACGTGCCCGAGATGCCGAGGATCGGCGAGATCGGCGAGTCCACGGTCATCAGCGCGAAGCAATCGCCGTCTTGCTTGAGCACCGAGACGACCGGTTGCGGATCGGTGGTGAGGCCGCTCGTGCAGCCGGCGAGAAGAAGAACGAGTGGGTAGACGTGCTTCATCGGGTTGCCGTGGTGTCGGACGTGGGATGCGACGCATCGCGCACCAGATCCGGAAGGTTGAGTTGGAGCGAGAGGCCGATGTACGGCGCGAAGATCGTGTGTGGCTGTTCCTCGAGCAGCGTGCTGCTGCGTTTGTCGAGCACCGAACCGCCGAACGTCACCGACGTGTATGGCAGCACGTGCACCGCGGCGCCGAAAAACAGCGGCGGCAGCGAGCCGGATCCGCCGTAGCGCATCTCCGGACCGAACGAGCTCTGATACGGCGCGATGCCGACCTCGAGCGCGATCGCACGGCGCAGATCCTTCGCCGTGATTCCGTCTCGCCACTGCGGATCGTCGACCGGATTCGGCGCGAGGTGAATCTGCGCGCCGAAGTAGAACAAGCCGAACGAGTCGTCGGGCTGCACCACGCTGGCCCAGCCGATCATCGGCGTCACGTAGCTGAAGAACCAGGTGCGCGACGCGAATGACACGCGCATGCCGGTTGGTTCGGTCGTCGTCAGCGTCACGATGCGTTGCGACCGCGCGACCAGCTTGTCTTTTGTCGCGCGCCAGCTGTCTTCCTCGTGGGTCAGCTCCTCGAGCTGCTCGCGCATCGTCTCGATCGCCGCCGCGTCGACCTTCTGGCACACGAGCCACTCGCCGAGGTGCTGGCGGATGGCATCGATCGATTGCTCGGCTTCACTGACCGCAAACGTCTTCGTCGTGCAGGTCGCGCCGGTCGTCGTCAGATCCACGAAGTTCGCGAGCCGCTTCATGTGCGCACCTGCCGTTACCAGATACGCGCTGTCGTCTGCGCTCCAGCTCGCGGTGCCGAGGTTCGCCATCCGCTCGCCGAGATCCTTCAGCGACACCCACTCCTTGTCGACGCGAATGCGACGATTGCCGAGCTGGATCAGATCGTAGAGCGTGAGGCCATCTGCGATCGCGAGCGTGTCGGTCGTCGCGGTCAGCACCCGCGCCTGCGCACCGCTCGGCGCCTTCGACGCGGCGACGCGAATCGAGCGGCCGTCGTCGAGCAGCTGGATCGCTTTGACCTGCAGCTTGCCATCGGCGGTGAATAGCGCGACCGACGAGCTCGCTCCTTGCGAGCGCACCTGTGGCAACAGCGCGCCCGATCGCGCGAGCAGCGCCGCGACCGCGTGCGCGAATGGATCATTCGCGACTTCTGCCCACACGACGGTCACGGTCGGAGTCATCACCGTCGTCTTGTCGTGCCAGCGATCGCCCATGCGATCGATCGCCTCGACGATCCCCGTCGCGCTGCCGAGCTCCACGCGCGCCGCTTCACGAAGCCGATCGGCGAGCTCGCTCACCCTGCCCGGCACCCGCGCCGAGTCCGTGGCAAACAGCGCCTTCGTGACGCGCGCCTCGTAGTCGCCGAGCGCGTCTTCGTCGCACGAGGCTTTGTCGCCGCACGTAACGATCTTCGACGCGACGTCGTCGAAGAGATCGACGATCGTCGCGTGGTCGAGCTCCTGCGAATGCTCGCTCGTCACGACGAACAGGCAGTAGCCGTAGCCCGCCGAGAAGAAGCTGCGGTCGTACGGCACGAGCATATTGAACTGCCGCTCGTCGTCGTGGCCGCGCTGCCACGCCGACGACACGAGCACCGGCGCGCGGCGGCTGTCACCCGTGGCATTCGGAAAGATCTCGAACGCGCGATGCGGCCCACTGTCGTAGCGCGGCATCGCGGAAGAGTCGTCGGCTTCATCCTCGCCTTCTTCGTCATCGGCCGCCGTCGCGGTCGTGGTCTCGATGCGCAGGTCGGCGATCACGTCATGGCAATCGGGACCGTCGTCACCGAACAGGCTCGACGAACCGCGCCGCACCACGACCGCCTGAGCGCTGACCACCGACGAGCCCGCGCGCCCGGCGATGTAGAACGAGCGGTCGGTCGGAATCTCCTGATCGGGTCCCGAGTCGCCGAGCGTGATGATCGGAATCTCGCCGGCCGCTGACTCGCGAGGCAGCGCCAGCGCGATCGGCAACGCGACTGCCATGCAGATGGCGAGGCGCGAGGTTTCTACGCAGTGCATCCGCTTGCTCTCCCATCGGGGACGGCGCGGCGTCTCTGTGCAGTACATCCGCATGATCCCCCATCGAGAATCGTCGCCGCAGGATCGGGCCAGGAGCAATCGACGGGACCTATAAAGCGCCAACCGAACCTGACCAGAAACTTGGAATCACAGCGGGATTCCGGAATAAAAAACGAACGTTTGTTTTTCTATTGATCGCAGACGACCGGATCCTCTATCTCTGACGCATGGCCCGCCGCGCGCTTCGCGACAACCACGAGGAGCACTGATGGCCCGCCGCGCGCTTCGCGACAAGCCGAGTGCCGACCGCATCCTCACCGCGGCGGAGACACTGTTCGCCAACAAGGGCTACGGCGAGGTGTCGTTGCGCCAGCTGATCGCGGCGGCGGGCGTGTCGACGACGGCGTTCTACGCGCGCTTCGACTCGAAGGCCTCGGTGCTCGACACGTTGACCGAGCGATTGTTCGCGGAGCTGCAGCTTGAAGCTGCGATGGAGCTGCGCAACGTGCGCGACTTCGCGACGGGTATCGAGCGTGGCGTCGATATCCTGTGTGCGCGCTTCGGCCCGCGCAAAGCACTGGTGCGTCTCGTCGTCGCGGAGTCGGGCTCGCTAGCACCGATGCTATCTACACGGCGCAAGTCGTACGCGATGCTTGCGGGCTTTCTCGCGCACTACTTCAAGCTCCTCGCCGACCGCGGCCGCATCACCGTCGCCGATCCGAATGCACTCGCGTGGGCGCTCGTCGGGGCGCTCGAGATCCAGATCGTTCGCTGGGCGGTGTGGGACGAGCTCGAGCTCGACCAGCTGCGCGACGAGCTGCTCGCCGTCACACGCGCCATCCTGCCGAAGGAGAAGTCATGACCCGTATCGATCGTCTGATCGCCACCGCCGTGCTCGCCGCCGCGGTGCCGGCCGCCGTGGTCGTCGTCGGCTGCTCCTCCGATCCCGGCACGACGGTCGTGATGACGACCGCCGACGAAGCACCGGCCTACGGCACCACGCCGTTCCCGACCGATGCGCTGCGCGAAGGCAATCACCTCGCCACGCTGCGCGGCCTCAATGCGCTCCTCGATCGCCACGCCGACATCATCGCTGCACACTTTGCCGCGCTCGACGGGTTTGGCGTGCGACCGCTCGTCGAGATCTTCGTGACCGGTGCGCTCGACGAGGCGTCGCTTCCTGCGCACACCGCGGCACTCGCCGATGCGGCCGTCGTCCTCGACGTCGATCCGGACTCGCCGGAGCGCGGCCGCGTGATCGCCATGGACTGGCACTACGATGCCGAGCGCCTCGTGTTGCAAGGCGCGCCAACGAGCGGCGAGGTGCTACGTGAAGGTACGCGCTACGCCGCGTTCGTGACGAGCGCGATCAAGCCGCTACGCCGCGCGAGCGCATTCGATGATCTACCGTCGCACGGGCGCTGGCAGACGACCGCAGAAGCACTGCACACCCTCGACGCGATGGCAGGCATCGATGACGACATCGTCGGCATCACCGTGTTCACGACGCAGCATGCGACCGCGCCGCTGCTCGCTGCACGTACGATCGTCGAGCAACTGCCGCCGTCGGACCTCGTCTTCGACGATCCGGCGATCATCTTCAACAGCACAGCTGCGCTCGACAAGGTGATCGGCGTCGCGACGCGCGCCACGGACGGCCCACGCGTCGGACTCGAGCGCTGGGGCAATGACAATCCGACCGGCATCGCGCACGACCACGTCGGCGTGATCGGCACCGGCAAGATGACGATCGCGCGGTTTCGCAGCGACGATTCCAAGACCGACCTTCCCGACGACGAAACATTCTCCGATCCACCGCACGTGGTCGCGATGGACACGATTCCGGTCACGTTCATCCTGCCAAAGGCCGCGATGCCGCCCGGCGGCTATCCGATCGTGATCTACGGCCACGGGCTCGGCGCGAGTCGCGATCAATTGCTGTCGTTTGCCGAGCCGCTGACCTCGCGCGGCTACGCGATCGTCGGCATCGACATGGCGGGCCACGGCTCGCGTTTCGATCCGACCGATCAGCTCGCGAACATGGCGAATCAGCTGACCGCGTTCTCCGGCGACGCCGGAACGCGCGATGGCTTCGGCGACACGACCGGGCTCGTCACGCAATTCGACTTCTTCGAGGGCTTTCTCGGCGTGTCCGCGGTGCGCGATTCGATCCGCCAGTCCGCACTCGATCTCGGCCGCGTCGCGCAAATGATCCGGCGCACCGATCTCGATCTCTCCGCACTTGCCGGGCCGGGCAGCGCGAACCCGAAGCTCGATACCCGGCACATCGCGTATCTCGGCGAGTCGTTCGGCACCGTCGTCGGCAGCGTGTTCTCGGCAATCGAGCCGAACATCGATCTCTACGTCCTCGACGTCCCCGGCGGCGGCATCCTCGATCACATCCTGACTTCGAGCCCTGAGATCGCGGCGACTGCAGTTCCGCTCATCGACAGCATCCTCGGTCCACGCCAGCGCGTCGATCGCTTCAATCCGCTGATCGGCCTCATGCAGTCGGTCATCGACGGCGCCGACCCACTCTCGTACGCGCCTCACGTACTCCGCGATCGCTTCGCGATCAACGGTACCGTCCTCGGTCCGCGCAGCGTCGTCTGCCTCGAAGTGCTCGGCGATCAAGTGCTCGCGAACGTCGGCACCGATTCACTCGCGCGCGAGCTCGGCCTCGACGTGCTCGTGCCGAACCTCGCACCGCCCGACGGTCTCGTCCCGATCGCCTCGCCCGCCGCCGGCAATCGCGACGGCATGACCGCTGTCCTCGTGCAGTACTCGCCGGCGACCCACGGCGCGAACTGGAGCGCGGAGCACGGCGTGTTGCGCTACCTGCCGGGATTCCCGTTCGACGACGAGAATCAGTTTCCGAAGCTGCCCGCGCCGGTCACGATCCGGAACCCGATCTACGAGACGCACGCGCAGGTCGCCGAGATCCTCGAGACATACTTCGCCGGTGAGTCACCTCGCGTGCGCAGCACGCTCGCACCGGTCGCCGACTTCGACGACGACGGCACGCCCGACGCCACCGACCCGGCGCCGTACGATCCGGCGCAGCGCTAGCTGGCTTGCGCTAAGAGCCTTTGCGAATCTCGCCGGCGACCTGATCGAGCTCGTTGCTGCCTTCGGCTCTCGTGCCGTCCCATGGCAGCGCGCGTCCGAGATCGTCGAGTCCGAACAGCTCGGCGATCGCCGCGAGCTCGCGCGGCTTGAACGTCTTCGTCCGATACGGTGACGCGAGCGCAACGGCGAGCACTTCGCTCTTGCGACCGAGCACCGGATCCGGCGGCATCCACGAGAACAACGCGGCGCCGTCGATGTCGGCTTCGGAATCGGCAGCGTCATCGGGGCTCGCGAGTCGTACGAGCACGTCGTCGCTCATGCCGCCGCCATCGACGTTGTCGACGTGTACCGAAATCACGCGACGTGACACGCCTTGCGTTGCGCGCTCGATGGTAACGAGCGCCGATGGTGCACCACGAGTATCCACCGTCGCGCACAGTGAGCCGATCGGTAGCGGCTCGACGTCGAGCTTCTTGTCCTTCGGGAACGGTTGGCCGAGCTCGATCACACCCATATGCGGGACGCGCCCCATCGACCACGACGACACCGGGAGCGTTTTCGAACAGTCGAGCGTGAGCGCGATCGCGAGCGGTTCACCCGCCTTGCGCAACAGCTCCGCACTCGAGAACGCGATGGTCTGCGTGCCGTTCGTGACCAGTGTGCACGGGCCGACCAGCTGAAGCGTAGGGGCCGTTACGACGAGTGGCGCGACCGCTCGAAGCTCGTTCGCCTGTTCACGCGTCCCACGACCCATCGAGGCGAGACTGGCACGGCAAGAAGGTCATTCTCAACTGGCAAAGACGTGCGCAGCGTGCGTGGGCGCGCGCCCGATGTACGGGCATGCGAGGTGCACGGTAACTGCCCATGAGCCAGGGCAGGACACGACGTTATCGAATCGTGGTTGGCGTCGATTTGACGGAGTACTCGCACATCGTGATCGACCACGCTCTTGATCAAGCTGCGCATCATCGCGCGCCCGAGCTTCACTTCGTGCACGTGAAAGAGAGCCGCAGGCACGACGTCAACACGCTCGGCGAGCGGCTGTCCGCGGCGGTGTATCCATCGCTGCAAGTCTTCAACGAGTACGGCAAGGATTGGCGCGCGCGCCTGCACATACGCAAGGGGCGACCCGACGAGCAAATCACGATGCTAGCGGCCGATATCCTCGCCGACATGATCGTGATCGGTGACTTCGGTCTGCACCGCAAGGGCATGCCGAAGCGCATCCTGACCCACGCGATCTGCCCGACGCTGGTCGTCGGGATGCCGAAGCTGCTCGACACCAGGCAGTGCGGCGAGTGTGCCGCGCTGCGCGAAGACAGCGAAGGCACACGGTGGTTCTGCGACGATCACCGCGTCAAACAGAACGCCGTATCGCCGATGACGACGTGGAGCAATGGCAGCTTGATGCAATGAGCCCGTCGGTGGCATCGTGGGTCTATGCACGCGATGCCCGCCACGGCAGAGGAGCCACATGCACCGCCTCCGCCGCGCTCGCTGCGGCGCGCGCTCGTCACGACGTTCCGCGGCTTGTTGCGCCTCTACTTCCGGCGCATCGAGCGAGTCGGCGAGGCGCCGGGCGCTGAAACGCGAGGGCGCATGTTCGTCTCGAATCACCACAACGCGCTGATCGATCCGGTGCTCGTGCTCACCGATGCGGAATGCGAGATTTCGCCGATCGCGAAGTCGACGCTGTGGTCGATTCCCGGGCTCAAGTATCTCCTCGACAGTGCCGGCGCGGTGCCGCTGTATCGCCGCAAGGACGATCCGAACAAGGCGACGTCGGCGAACGACGCGGTGTTCGCGAAGATTGCTTCGCACCTCGGCGGCGGCGGCAACATCCTGATCTTTCCCGAAGGCACGAGCCACAGCGAGCCGCATCTCGCGCCGCTGCGCACCGGCGCCGCGCGCATGTTGATGGCAGCCGGCGCATACGGCTCACCGCTCACATTCCAGGCCGTCGCGCTCGAATTCGACGAGAAGGATCGCTTTCGTTCGCGCTGCCTCGTGCTCTGGGGGCCCGTGCGCAAGCTCGCCGATGTCGGCGGCAGCGGAGAAGACCGCGTCCGCGCGATCACCGCGCAGATGGACACCGATCTGCGCGAGCTCCTCGTCGAGGGCGACACGCACGACGAACGCATGTTGATCGCACGCGTCGCCGAGATGCTCGCGAACGACGCCGGTGATGGCTCGCTGTCGGGCTGGAGCACGATCGGCCGCCAGGTCGAGCTTGCCGGCCGCTCGCTTCGCGAAGCTGATCCGGCGCTCGTCGCCCACGTCCGCGAGAAAGTCGACGCGTACTACGCCGAGCTCGCGCGCTTCGGCCGCGTCGATGCGCAGCTGTCGGCGACCCGCGCCGCCGTGAAGAAGCGCCCGGCGCGGTGGCTGCGTCGCGCCGCACTCGCACCGCTCGCCGTTCCCGGGTTCGCGCTCTACGCGGTCCCCTACCTCATCCCGCGCCTGGTCGCGCGCACGAGCGATCCGGACGCCGTCTCGACGGTGAAGCTCGCGACCGCACTTGTTGTCTATCCCCTGTGGGCTGCGGGCCTGGTCGGGCTCTCGCTCGTGCTCGTCCCGCCTCCGCTCTCGCTCGTCGCCGCGGGCCTCGTGCTCGTGTCACCGTTCGCGGCGCTGCGCTGGCTCGACGCGTACTGGGAGCGCACGCCCGAGCCGACTGCCGACGAATTGGCGCAGCTCGCCCGTCTCCGTATCGCAGCTCGCACCGCGATCGACGAAGCGCGTAGTCGTCTCTAACCCGTCTGGCACGTGGACACACCGCATGTCACCACGGTTGCATGCGCGCATTGCTCGTCTTGCTAGCGCTCGCTGCGCCGGCCTCCGCAGCAGCTTCGTCCGAAGACGACTGGCTCACCGGGCTCACGGATCGTGTCGTCGACGATCTCACCGCCGGCAAGTCGCTCAATGTCCTCGTCCACGTCCCGCTCTGCGACAACACGATCATCGCGTGCGGTAACGCGAAGCTCGGCGACGGCG
Source organism: Kofleriaceae bacterium (assembly GCA_036274355.1). Lineage (GTDB taxonomy): Bacteria > Myxococcota_A > Polyangia > Haliangiales > Haliangiaceae > JABFXX01. The sequence continues at coordinate 11,244 of DASUFX010000752.1, forward strand.
ATACTCCATCGACGAACCTCTACTGGTCGACGACGCCCGGCTTCGGCCAATGGTTCCAGCGCAAGGGCAGCGGCTGGACGCGGGTGTCGGTCGAGACGAAGGACACCGGCGACAAGGACGTGCTCGAGAAGCACATCTATCGGCGCACGATCGCGACGCCGGCCGCATGGCGCAAGCGCGGCGCGCCGAAGCAGTTCACGCTCGAGGTCGAGATTCGCGCGTGGCGTGGCTCGGCGATCGATCGCGCACTCGCCGCGTACGCGAACGACGTCTCGGGCAAAGGCTCGAGCGCGCAGCTCGTCGCGTTCGTCGGTCACAATCGATTGATGGACCTGGACACGTTCGCGTGGCCCGAGCCCGGCAAGGACGTCAAAGGTGCGATCGCGATCGCGTGCGATACCGCGCCGTACATGAAGAAGCAGGTGTCGGCGGCGACGCGCGTCCCGCTGCTCATGACCGCCGATTTGCTGTTCGCGAACGCCGCGCCACTCGAAGCAGCCGTGCTCGCATTCGCGCGCGGCGGCGGCTACGCGCAGATCCGCAAGGACGCCGCGACTGCATACGCCGGCGTGCGCAAACGTCCCGTCGAGAAAGTGATCGGCGCGTTCACGAATCCCGGCGATCGCCGCTGGTGATCACTCGTCGCGGCTGCCGATCAACGGCAAGCCGGATCGCACGTCGGCATCGTTCGCGGCGGGCTTGCCACCGCGCGACAGGATCCTGAGCGAGCGCAAGATCTCGTCGGCCGCCGGCCACTCGGGCGACGCGCAACGCACGGTCACGATCAAGCCGCCATCGAGCGCGAGATCGTGCGGCGCCATCGCGAACACGTAGACGTACGGTAGCGGCGCCTTCGCGACGCCGGCCGGCCGCACGACTTCGAGCTCCGCGCGATAGCCGCTCGCGCCCGGCAGTGCGATTGGCATCGCAGGCGACACGCGAGCACCCGGCTCTCGCGCGCTCTCGATCGCGCTCGCCGCCTTCTCTTCCAGGATGCCGTCGCGATCGATCACGAGCGCGGCGTGAAACACCGCGACTTCGAGCTCACCGACCGTCTTGCCATCGCGCCGCTCGCTGCACTTCACGAGGCCGGCGCCTGGATGGTCGATCACCTCGACCTGTTCGGGCGTTTCGATCTCGAAGCCGATTCTCCGAGACGTCGTCGGGAGCTGGCGATAGGACATGGCCTATTGCCTTGAGTTTGTTGCGGGAGCGCCGGGAGTGGCAAGCAACAACTGCAGGCCACCGAGATTGCTCGAAGAACTACGACTTCGGCAGCCGCGCCGCGCGCTTCAGCATCTCGATCATCTGGCGGCGATAGCCCTCGGCGTCCTGGCCCTTCGCGCCCTCGGCGAGCTGCGTGACGGTCGCCCACGAGATGTTGCCGCGATCCTTCGCCTCGCGGAGCATCATGCCGAAGCCCGCAACGGCCGCGGCCCAGCGAAAGTCGATCGACGTCTTCGCCATCTCGACCTTGGACTGCTTCACCGCTTGCGACAGCAGCTTGCTCTGGTTGCCGTCCGGCGCCTTGTAGCGAATCTTCACCGTCATCAGCTCGTCCGCGTTGCCACCGGTCGGCTGCGCTTTGCCCTGGTACTTGAGGTTGTCGACCTTGCCGCCCGGCACTTCGACGCCCGCCGGCACGACCTCGTAGAGAGCGGTGACCGAGTGACCGGCGCCGATGTCACCGGCGTCTTTCTTGTCGTCGTTGAAGTCTTCATCCCGCATCAGGCGGTTCTCGTAACCGATGAGGCGATAGCCCACGACGGTCTGCGGGTTGAACTCAACCTGGAACTTCACGTCCTTCGCGACGGTGACGAGCGTCGCGCCCGCTTCCTTGACGAGCACCTTGCGCGCTTCTTCGATCGTGTCGATGTACGCGTAGTTGCCGTTGCCGCGATCCGCGAGCTTCTCCATCGTCGAGTCCTTCAAGTTGCCCATGCCGAAGCCGAGCACGCTGAGGAACACGCCGTGCTCGCGCTTCTCTTCGATGAGACGCGTCAGGTCGCCTTCGCTCGTCGTGCCGACGTTGAAGTCACCGTCGGTCGCGAGGATCACGCGGTTGATGCCGCCCTTGATGAAGTTCTTGTTCGCGATCTCGTACGCGAGCTTGATGCCCGCCGCGCCGTTCGTCGAGCCACCGGCCTCGAGCGCCTGGATTGCCTGACGGATCGCATCCTTCTCCTTGCCGGTCGTCGACGGCAGCGCGAGGCCCGACGCACCCGCGTAGACGACGATCGCGATGCGGTCGTTGTCGCGCATGTTCTCGACGAGCAGGTTCATCGCGCGCTTCACGAGCGGCAGCTTGTTCGCGACCATCATCGAGCCCGACACGTCGAGCAAGAAGACGAGGTTACGCGCCGGCACCTTGTCGTCGTTGATCTCGGGCGCCTTGAGACCGATGCGCACGAGCTGGAACTTCGAGTTGAACGGGCTCGGGCCGACCTCGGTCGTGATCGAAAACGGCTGGCCCTTCTGCGGCGCCGGCAGGTCGTAGTGGAAGTAGTTGATCATCTCTTCGATGCGCACCGCGTCCTTCGGTGGCAGCTGGCCGTCACGAATGAAGCGGCGCAGGTTCGCGTACGACGCGGTGTCGACGTCCGACGAGAACGTCGAAAGCGGCTTCTGATCGACGCGCAGGAACGGGTTGTCGTCGATGCGCGAGTACGCCTCGGTGTTCATCGACGGGTCTTGCTCGACCTGCAGCGGCTGCCGGCGCGACATCCGACCGCCCGCCATACCGACCGACGGCGACGACGGCGACGGCGCAACCGTCATCGGAGGAGGCGCCGGCGGGCCCATGTGGCGCGACACGTCGGCGGTCTTTTCGGCCGGCTTGTTGTCAGCCTTCGGCCGTTCCTTCGCGACGTCCTTCGCGACGACCTCTTCATTCTTCTTGTCGACGGGCGCGACCGCGAGCGCGAGCTTCACAGACAT
>DASUFX010000753.1:0-6194 GCA_036274355.1 Kofleriaceae bacterium
ATCGCTTCGAGGCGAACTTCGCGCTCTTGTGCCCGACGAGCTGCTCGGCCGGCCTCGACCAGACGCCGACCGAACGCCAGCTCGCCGAGCAACGCGATAGCGCAAAGCTAAAGGGCGCTGTCGGTGTGTCGATGATGGCGCTCGGCGGTGCGGTCATCGTCGGCGGCGTCGTGTGGGTCGTCCTCAATCGGCCGCATCGCGTGCTGCCGAAGATGGAAGTCACGCCGACGAGCGGTGGTGCGAGCGCGTCGGTGGGCTGGCAGTTCTAGAGGTCGAGTGGCTTGAGGTCCGAGAGCGGTGGCATCGCGGCCAGCTCGCGCCACTTCACCGCGACGATACCGGCGACGATCATCGCTACGGCACCGCCAGCGACGATCGCGGGCACCGTGCCGATCAGCCACGCAGCTGCGCCGGACTCCGCGGCACCGAGCTCGTTCGACATCCCGATGAACACGAAGTGCACGGCCGAGACGCGACCGCGGATCTCGTCGGGCACGACCATCTGCTCGAGCGTGAGGCGGATGACGACGCTGATGTTGTCGAGCGCGCCGCACAGAAACAGCAACAGGACCGACAGCGGGAACGACGTCGACAGGCCAAAGCCGATCGTGCACGCGCCGAACAGCGCGACGACGACGAGCAACGCGCGACCGGGTCGCTGCCACGGCGGCATCCGTCCGCCGATGACAGCCATCGCGACCGCGCCGGCTGATTGCGCCGCGCGCAACACGCCGAACCCGATCGGGCCGACCTGCAAGATGTCGCTCGCGACCACCGGAAGCAGTGCGGTGACGCCCGCGAACAGCACGGCGAACATGTCGAGCGTGAGCGCCGACAGCAGCAGCGGCGAGCGAGAGATGAAGCGCAACCCGACGCGCCAGTCGCGGCGCGCGGCACCCGCGCTCGGCTCGAATGCGCGCGGCTTTGGCAGTGACCGATACAGTGCCGCCGAAGCGAGGCCTGTCACTGCAATCGCGGAGTAGACCGCTGCAGGAACGAACACGTTGAGCGCCAAACCGGCGAGTGCCGGTCCGGTGATCGCGGCGAGCTCTTGCAAGCTCGAGCTGATCCGGTTCACGCGGATCAGATCCTCGCGTTTGATGATGAGCGGAATCAGCGACACGCTCGCCGGCGCCATCACCGCGGTGATGCAGCCCCAGCCGAGCAAGAGCGCGAGATAGATCGCGACCGGTGCCGCAAGCGCCGATGCGACTGCGAGCGCAACACCGACTACACCCGCGAGCGCCGCGCATGCGGTGGTCAGCGTCCGCCGATCGCTCTTGTCGACGAGTCGGCCGACCGGCACGAACAACAGAACGACCGGGATGACCTGGACCAGACCGACAGCGGCCAAGACCAGCTTGCTGCCCGTTCGATCATAGAGCTCCCACAGGACCGTCGCGCTAAGCACCGCGCGGCCGAAGGTATTTAGCGAGCGCGCTCCGACCAGACGTGGGATCGGGCTCGCGGGGACTTCTTGCACTCCGATGCGATGCTACCGCTTTGACCTCGGTTGCGGCATGCTTCTACGGTGACGGATCGTGCGGTTCACTATGCGGTGCGTGGGCTCGTCGCGGCCACGCTCGCATGCGCGATCGCAGCCGAGCTCGCTGCCCGAGTCGTGCTCAGTCACGGATCCGGAACCTACTTCGGACTGCTCGTGTTCTTGCCGCTGCTCGCCGCACCCGGCGCGCTCGTGTGGCGGTTCCCGCAGCCGAAGTACCTCACGTTGTGGGCGCTCGCCGGATGGCTCGCAACACTCGTGTGGTCGATCGCCGGTGCGCCGTATCAGTACGAGCGCGCGTTGCCGCACTGGCTCTTGGTGAGTACGCCGGTGTGGATGGCGGTCGCGCTCGTGCAGTTTGTCGCGCCGCTCGTCGCAGCGCTTGCAGTTCGCACGGACGCGATCGCACCGGAGCGTGCGCTGTTCGCGTTGCGACTTCGCCGCATCGTCGTGCTCGTATTTGCGATCGCGACGATCGTGGTCGTCACGTGCTTCGCATTCGCCGGCAGCGAAGGCATGTCGGTCGCGGTCTACACCGGTGCCGTGATCGGCCCTGGCTTCGCGGTGCAATGGTTTCCGAACCGGCTCACCGCCGTGATGTGGAGCGTGCTGTGCCTGCCGTTCGCCGGGCTCGGCATCTGGCTATGGGCCACGTTCGGCACCGCCGAGCACTGGGCAGTGCACGTCGTCGTCGCCGGACTCGGGACGATCTACGTGCTCGTGGTGCTCGCACTGCCGATCATCTGCATCGTGACGCCGGACCGCTCGGTTACGGACAGTTCTGCGCGCGCCAGGTATCGTTCGCGTAATCCGTGAACGTGCCCGAGAACGTGGCGCCTGGCACGGGCCGTAGCTCGTAGCCGTTGACGACGACGATGTACTCGAGCCGCGCTTGCACGTACATGCCATCGGCGGTCGTCGTCGTCGCGACGTCGGGGCAGTGATACGGACGGAACGGATCGAGATCACGCCACGACATCGCGTAGCGCGCATCGTTGCCAACGCGCCGATCGAAGTTGATCGATCGCGACTGCCAGACCGCGGGCTGGCCTTCGCCGTGCCAGCGCACGCTGACGTCGAGCTTCTGCCACAGGTCCGGATCGTCGTGATCGGTCATGCCGGGCTGATAGACTTGAAAGCACAAGTTCGTGATCGCGGCGCGCTCGCGCGTCCACGTGTCGAACGCGAAGCCCTGCTGTGCAGGCGTGCCGCCGCAGATGTCGCCGCTCGTGTCGCGCGTCATCAGCGAGCTCATGTTGCCGACCCATTGCGGTGGCGTCGCGGCATCGAAGACGTAGTTGTTGCCGTAGTTCGAGTCCCAGTAGTGACAACCCGAGACGCTCGTCGATTCGAACCACACGACCGCGCGCCGCGCATCGCTCGGGACCGTCATCGTCGCAGTGCCCGCGCGCACGCTCGCACCGAGCAGCTGACCACCCGGCTCGAACCGAACGTGCGCGGTGATGTCCCACAGCTCGTAGCCGTTCTGCGTCTGCTTGCACTGATTCAAGCGCGTCTGCGCGTAGACGATCGTTACCTCGCCGCCCGGCGCGAGCACGCCTTCGCGATGCTCGGTCCAATCGGCGTCGAACACGAGCCGCGCGCGCTGCGGACCGGCAGGCGGCGCACACACCGCGTCGTTTCCCCAGACCGCGAAGTCGGGCGACGTCATGACGTAGTTGTCGACGTCACCGGGATTGCGATTGTGATCGAACAGTCGGCCGCCTTGCGGCATGCGCAGCATCGGCACCACCTGCACGCGCGCGTTCGCGAGCGCCGTGCCCGACATGCCCGGGCCCGGCAGATCCTGATCGATGCGGACCGTGTAGCGCGAGAAGCCCGGCGTTCCCGGCTGCTGCGCCGGTGTTGCCGCGACCTCGTGCCACGTCGGATCGGAACCGTATTGATAGAGCAGCCTCGGGACGAGGCCCTCGGCAGCCGCTGCATCGGAAATCTCGATCGTGCCGGCCCACACCCACGACGAACCGTTCGTCTCCCACGTGAAGCCCGTCCACGGCCGCTCGAGGTTGCGCAGCACGATATTGCAATTGCGATCGGCTGCATCGTGGCTGCCGTCGACGCCGACGAGCGGTGCGGGAGCCGTCGTCGTCTCCTCCGCAGCATCGACACAACCGACGAGCACGACGGACAAGAGCACGGAGCGAAGCATCGTGCCCGCGCGACGTGCGGCGTACGTGCCAGATCCGTGTCGTGCGGCTGCGAGTACTTAGCCGCCGCGAGGCCCGGTCATGTTGCGTTCGGCATCGCGCCGTGGCTAGTCCGGTGGCGCGTCGAACGGAGCCTCCGTCGCGGCATCCGGCGTGGCATCCGGCGCGGCATCCGGCGGCGTGAGCTCGGCGCGCATCTGGATCTCGCTCGGCGTATCGTCGTGCACGACCGGCTCGTCGGAACCGCGGGTGAGGAGCAACGCGACCACACCGGTGAGCGCGCCCGCGACCACGAAGCTCGCGACGCCGACCAGCGCGTGACGCTTGCGCTCGCTCGGCGCTCCGACCTGCCCTTTGCTCTCCGCCGGTGTCGAGTGCGACGACGAAATCGGCGACTGCGCCGGTGCTGACAACCGCGGAAACGCGGGCGGCGTGAGACGCGGCGGCACGTTCGACGCCGGCGTCACATCATCCGGCATGCGCGACACGTCGACCGGGCGCGTGCGCCGGCTCAGCATGCGCGCGCACTGTTCGACCGACGCGCGCGCGAGCACCGAATCCGATGCGAACGACATCAAGTCGAACGCGAGCTCGGCGACCGACTGATAGCGGCGCTCGACGGTCTTCTCGAGGCACTTCATCACGACAGCGCGCAGGCCCTCCGGCACCGCCTGCTGCACCATCGGCTCCGGCGGATCCATACCGACGCGCAGGCAGAGGTCCGAGTACGCGTCCGCGCGGAACGGGCGCGCACCCTCGAGCATCTCGTAGAGCACGACGCCCATCGACCACACGTCGCTACGCGCATCGGCGAGTCGCGACGACCGCATCTGCTCCGGTGCCATGTACGCAGGCGTGCCGACGACCTGGCCGCCATCCGTCAGCTCGCTCGTGCCCTTCGGCGTCGTCGCGATGCCGAAGTCGAGCACCTTGAGCGTCGGCGGTGCACCGTCGTGCATCGTGATGAAGAAGTTCGACGCCTTGATGTCGCGATGGACGATGCCGATCGAGTGCGCCTCTGCGATCGCTTCGCACGCCTGCAACATCAGATCGACGGCCATCGTCGGATGCTGCGGACCGTAGTGCTTGACGATCGCGTTGAGGTCGGAGCCCTCGAGGTACTCCATCACGATGTACGGCACGCCCTCGAAGTTGCCGTCGACATCGGCATCGAGCCGGCCGACATCGAGCACGCGCGCGACGTGCTCGCCCTTGAGCTTCACCGCCGCTTTTGCCTCGCGCAGAAACCGCTGCACGATCTCCTGGCGATCGAGCATCTCGGGCAACAGCACTTTGATCGCGACGGGCTCCTCGAGATCGATGTGGTACGCCTTGACCACGGCGCCCATCCCGCCTTCGCCGATCATCGCCTCGACGCGATACTTCCCGAGAACGACGGTTCCCGGTTTCGGATAGCGCGGGCTCGGCACGCGCTCCCAGTTTAGTCCAACGCGGAAGTGGCAGCGCTACTTCTTGACCAGAACACGTCCTGACCGAGCCGCGACGGTCACCGCAACGGTTCCGTCACTCTTCACAGTGAACGTGGCGCCGTCGCTCCCCGGCATGATGTCGGTCAGGACCGAGCCCGCTGGCAGCGACGTCTTCATGCAGCCCGCACCGGGCGACGCGCAGCTCTCGCTCATCTGCGGACTCGCGTTCAGCACGACGAGCGCCGTCTGATCACCCGGGACGCTGCGCTCGAATCCGAAGATGCCGGCATCGCGCCCCGTCGCCACCGTCGTCGAATACACCGGTGTGACCTGGCCGCGGCGCAGCGCGACGTTGTCCTTGCGCAGCTGGATGAGGTCGTGGACGAGCTTGTAGTACTCGTGGTCGGTGGCCCACGGCGCGAACCCGAGTGCCTCGTTGCCGCGGAACATGTCCTCGCGGTTTTTCGGATCGACGCCGCCGGCGAAGCCCTGCTCGGTGCCGTAGTAGACGCACGGGATGCCGTCCCAGGTCATCAGGTACATGAGCGCGACGCGCTGGATCGCCGGATCGCTCTTCTCGAACATGAACCGCGGCAGATCGTGGTTGTCGAGGAAGTTGACGAGCACCTGCGTCGGCGCGAGACCGATGCCGCCCTGCTCCGGCGTTGCGTGCGGCGTGTTCTGGTAGTCGGGGCCCTGCGGATAGCCGTTCTGCATGCACCACGCGTCGGTCCCGTTGCGGCCGATGCGCGAGTTGTAGAGGCACTCGAGATTCTTCGTCGGGCCGGCGTTCGCGAACACCGCGTCGATGCCGCGGTACTTCTGCGAGAAGTAGAACACCGAGTCGAGCCGACCGAACGAGCCCGCGGTGTCGGTGCCGCCCCACGTGTAGCTGCCGATCAGATCGTCCTTGCCATCGAACGCTTCACCGAAGATGAAGAAGTTTTGCTTCTGGAGATCGTGCGCTTTCTTGCGCATGCGATCGGCGAACTCGCCCCAGAAACCGCGCACGTTGCGATTCACTTCGGGACGGTCGATGTGCTTGACGGTGTCGATGCGGAAGCCGTCGAAGTCGGCGACGTCGATCCAGTA
>DASUFX010000754.1:0-8502 GCA_036274355.1 Kofleriaceae bacterium
AGCGAGCCGGTCCTTGAGCATGATCTCGACCGAGCTCCAGCCGATGATCGGCACGCCGTCCTGGATCACGACGAGATCGATGTCGTGCGCGTACAGCTTCGCGAGCGCGTCGAAGCTGCGCACCTCGTAGGCCTGGCGCCACTGCTCGACCGTCGCGCGCGCGGCGGCGACGACTTCCTTCGGCGTCGCTGGGCGCGCAGGCGTCGTGTCGCCGCCACTCCGCGGGCACCCTGCCAGCACGAGCGTGACGACGAAGATCGCGACGTGTCTCATGCGCGCTACATAACACGCTGATGTGCGGGAGCGCCCGCTTGGCGCGCCCCCAGATGGTGACCACGATTTAGTCATGGCGCTCGAACATCTAGAGAACGACGAACGTCAGGCGACGACCACGATTCTGCTCACGGCCATCATGTCCGTGATCATCACGGGATTGATCGTCGCTGCCGTGCTTTCGACTCGCGCATGCTCGGTGTAGTGTCCGCGGCATGACCGAGATCGTTTGGCTCCATGCGCGCGAAGTTCTGGATTCTCGTGGCAACCCGACCGTCGAAGCCGAGGTCGGTCTCGATGGCGGCGTGCTCGGCCGCGCGATCGTCCCGTCCGGTGCATCGACCGGCGAGCACGAAGCACTGGAGCTCCGCGACGGCGATGCCAAGCGCTATCTCGGCAAAGGCGTCACCAAGGCCGTCGATCACGTCCGCGACGTTATCGCGCCGACGCTGATCGGCATGGACGCCAGCGACCAAGCCGCGGTCGACAAGGCGCTGATCCAGCTCGACGGCACGCCGATGAAATCGAATCTCGGCGCGAACGCGATCCTCTCGGTGTCGATGGCGGTCGCGCGCGCGGCATCGATGGCGCACGAGCTGCCGCTGTATCGCTACCTCGGTGGCGTCGGCGCCGTGACCCTGCCGGTGCCGCTGATGAACATCATCAACGGCGGCGCGCACGCCGATAACAACCTCGACATCCAGGAGTTCATGATCGCGCCGGCCGGCTTCGACCGGTTCGAAGACGCGCTGCGCGCTGGCGTCGAGGTGTTCCACAATCTGAAGAAGCTGCTGTCGTCGCGCGGCAAGGCGACGAACGTCGGTGACGAGGGCGGCTTCGCGCCGAGCCTCGATTCGGGCGACGAAGCGCTGCAGCTCGTGCTCGAGGCGATCGACAAGGCGAACTACGAGCCTGGCAAGCAAATCTTCCTCGCGCTCGACGTCGCCGCGAGCGAGCTGTTCGACAAGAAGACCGGCATGTACACGTGGGAAGGCAAGCAGCGCAAAGCGGCCGACCTCATCAACATCTACGCCGGCTGGGCGGAGAAGTACCCGCTCGTCTCCGTCGAGGACGGTCTCGCCGAGGACGACTGGGACGGCTGGAAGGACCTGACCGATCGCCTCGACGGCAAGGTCCAGCTCGTCGGCGATGACCTGTTCGTCACCCAGACCGCGCGCCTCAAGCGCGGCATCGACAACGGCATCGCGAACTCGATCCTCGTCAAGGTGAACCAGATCGGCTCGCTCACCGAGACGCTCGACGCCGTGCGCACCGCACAGCACGCCGGCTACACGGCGATCATCTCGCACCGCTCGGGCGAGAGCGAGGACAGCTTCATCGCCGACCTCGCAGTCGCGACGAACGCGGGCCAGATCAAGACCGGCTCGGCGTCGCGCAGCGATCGCATCGCGAAGTACAACCAGCTGCTCCGCATCTGCGATCAGCTCGGTGACGAAGCGCGGTTCGCGGGCGCCGGCGTGTTCAAGCGCTGATGCCACCAAGCGGTTACTCGTTCAAGAGCAACCTGACGTTCGCGCAGATCCGCGCGCGCCTCGCCGAGCTCGGCCACGGTACGTGGGAAGAGCGCGAAAGCGACATCTACGGCTCGTACATTCGGGGTCAGGCATTCGGCGTGTGGATGCGGATCTACGATGGTGTCGGCTGCACATCTGAGCTCGGCACGTACGACCCGAAGGGCTTCATGCTGCTCGACTATGCGCGCCGGGCACTCGCTGACATCAGCGCGGCCCACGACAAACGTGTCCGCGAGGAGCTGTTGCCCGCGCTCGATGTCACGGAGTGGCACGAGGACGAGGGGAACGACTGAGCCGCTGCGCGATCCGTTCCGCGAGGCGCTCGAGCTCGTCGGGAAGCAGCAGCACCGGCCACATCGCGAGCATGCCGTACGGGAACGACCCGAGGCGCAGGCCGACTGCGATGCCGACCTCGAACAGCACGAACAGAGAAAACCAGATCCAGCGCAGCCGCGCGCGATTCGCGAACCGGCGCAGGCGGCCAGGTCGCTCGGCCGTCGCCGCGAAGTAGAGCCAGAGCAAGTAGAACAGCGCCGTCAGCTCGAACGTGATGGTCAGTGCCGTCGCGACGCGGGTCAGCGGATAGATCGTGCTGATGAAGTCCGTCGACAGCCGGCCGTTGTGCGGATCCATGAGCGCGTTACCGAGCGCGGTGAAGCCGCCGAGCGGATCCCAGGCATGGCTCGACTTGTTCTGGCCACCCGAGAAATAGACCCAGAGCAGCTGGAACAAGATCAGATAACGCGGCCACGCCGGCACGAGCGCGGACATCGGCCGACCGAGCTTGCGCAACAGCCACGCATCGACGGACCACCGCGCGTTGCAGCGCGACAGCGCGAGCACGAGCAGCACGATGCGGAACAGCTGATCGACGCCACTCTCGCTGTCGGGCGCGAGCGCCGCCTGCTGGATCGATACGGCGACGAATCCGACGCATGCGATCGGAGTCGCGATGCCGAACAAGAGGCACGCGATCGCAGCCATCGCGATCGCCCACAAGCCGAACGCGCTGAGGCCGAGCGTATCGGCCACGCCGGTGAAGCCCGTCGCGTAGCCGTCGGGGAACCGCGACCACAACGGATCGATGAGGCCTGCGTGCGCGATCCACGCGTAATCGACGAGCAGCACGAGCGCAATGCCGATGCGCACGAGCGCGAGTGCGGTCGCCGGCTCGCGCCGATCCATCAGCGCAACCCACGCTCGCCATGCGCGTGCGATGCGGTTCATGGCGGACCGTTCCGCAGCCGGACGTGCTGCCCGATGAACTGGCCACTCGGCACCACGCCGTCACTCGTGATGTGCACTTTCTCGAGCCGCATGCGCGCGGCGACGAGCTCGGGATGCCGATCGAGCACGCGCTGCGTGAGGTAGCGCGCGAGCACCGCGTACTGGCCCGGCAGGCGATCGGTTGGATCGTAACTACCGCGCATGCGCGCCGTGTCGATGAATGCCGCGTCGTCGGTGTGCTCGGGGTCCGAGGCGCGAAACAGCAGCTGCCAGCGGCCTTGCATGTCCTCGCCTTCGACCCACAGCCGGTAGCGCTCCGTGCTCGGCGACTGATAGAGCGACCAGCGCTGACCGACTTGCAGCGTTCGCCCGATCCACGCGACCGGTTTCAGCACGACATGCTGGACGTCGCGAATCGGCTCGACGAAGCCCTTCTCCCAGTCAGGCGTCTGGTCGGCTGGCGGCAGCGGGCAGCCATCGACGAGCGCGAAGAAGATCGCAAGCAGGATCAGGCCTGCACGGATCTCGGGCCAGCGCTTCACGCGCTCAGCATATCGCGCTCACACGAGGCGCGCGGGCGGCAACCCGGTATCGCGTGCATGAAGGCGCCGCAGCTTGAACGACGCCACCGAGTACATCGAGATGCCGCTCCACAGGCAGCGCGCACCCCACACGAATGCAAACGGTGCGTAGATCGTCGCCGCGAGCAGACCGACGTCGTTCGTCATTGCACCGAGCCACATCGCCGGCGCGAGTGAGACCACGAGCAGCGCACCGGCCGCGATCGACCGCCGCGCCTGGCTGCGCAGGCTCACCAGCATCAGCCGCTCTTCGGCCAGATCGGCGCTCACCCGTCGATTGTACTGCTACCGCGCCGGATCGAAACGCGTGACTTGGCGGAGGAACGACGCGTCGAGGTACTCGCGCTTGATCACCTCGGCCATCTCCTCGGCAGTCGCGAACCGCGCGTAGTCGACGCGGATCACCGGAATGACCTTCGAGATGCTCGCGATGAATTCCTGGTAACCCTCGTAGAGCGCCTGCAGGTAGCCGAGCTCGATCTTCGCTTCGACGTCGCGGCTGCGCATGCGAATGCGCTCGGCCGATGCCTCGGGCGACACGTCGAGGAAGATGATCACGCTCGGCTTGCACATGAAGTTGCTCATGTTCCGGAACAGCTCGACGTACGTGCGGTAGTCGCGCTCGTCCATCAGGCCGGTCTTCGCGAGCATCTTCGCGAAGATCGAGTCTTCGTAGATCGTGCGGTCCTGTACCGCGCTCTTGCCGCGCCAGATAATCTCTTGGTGCTGCTGGAAGCGGCGGTTCAAGAGATAGACCTGCATCGCGAACGAGTAGCGCGCGGTGTCGCGGTAGAAGTCCGCGAGGTACTCGTTGTCGGCGACCGGCTCGTAGTAGCAGTCGATGCCGAGATGCTTGCCGAGCTCGGCGGCGAGCGTCGATTTGCCCGCGCCGATCATCCCGGCGATGCCGATGAAGATGTTGCCGAAGACGTCCGGCGCCTGGCCCGTGGCCCTTGTCCCTACCTGTGTCGGGCCGGATCCGGTGGCAATAGGTGGCACAGCGGACGGCTCGCGGGTGATTTCGGTCTCGGTCAGCACGAACGGAGCCTGCCAAACGCCTATGACATCGTGGCAAGCTCGACGAATGCGGAAGGTCGCGATCGGTCTGGTTCTCGCTACGTTGGTGTCGGGTTGCGTCGTGCGAACGCACGGCCGGGTGAATCCGCTCGCGAGCATGCTGGTCACCGGCATCGCGGTCGCCGCGGTCGCTAGCACCGTGCAGGTGTCGAACCCGCCGCCGCCCACCGTCGAGGTCGGCTACTACGGCTACGCGCGTCCCGGCTACGTCTGGGTCAACGGCTATCACCGCTGGAACGGCAACGCGTGGGTTTGGACGAACGGCTACTACCAGGCCGAGCGCGCCGGCTACTACTGGGTGCAGCCGAGCTGGGAGCTGCGTGGCGATCAATACGTGTGGGTCGATGGCTACTGGGCCGAGCCGCGCGCCGGCTACGTCTATGTCGACGGCTATTACGACTATCGCGGCAGCGGCTACTACTGGACGCCCGGCCGCTGGGAAGCGGATCGCCCCGGCTACACCTATGTCCGCGGCAGCTGGTCGACCGGCGGCGGCCGGCGCACCTGGAACCAGGGCGGCTGGCAGCAGACGTCGTCGGCACAGGGCGGCGTGATCGTTCGCGACCATCGCTAGCGCCAGGTTTGGCAGCACTGCCAGTGTTGGCAGCGAGGACGACGCGCGAATGCCTAGTTGCGCGGGCACGAGATGTGGAATAACGGCCAGGCATGAAGAAACTGGCGATCCTCCTCGTTGTCGCCGCCGCGTGCGGCAAGTCTGACAAGAAGTCCTCTGCCCCGCCGTCGGCTCCGATCGACGTCGCGGCCGTCAACGCGCTCGTTCCCGCCGAGCTCAAAGACAAGCTCGTGTTCGAGAAGCGCGACATCACCGAAGAGCGCGGCAAGCGTTCGACGGTGACGTACACGATGGCCGCGCCGAAGGATTGGGAGCAGGACATGAAGATGTTCGCGAGCGTCAAGCCGAAGAGCGAAGCGAACCTCGGCTTCATGACGTCGCTGCAAGTCGGCAGCAACTGCGATGGCACGTGCGAGCCGAAGGACTGGGCGAAGACGTCGGAGAAGGTGAACTTCGCGCAGTTCCGCGACGGCGGAAAGATCGTGAAGGACGATCTCCAGAAGACGAGCCACCTCATGATCACCGAGAAGGGCGACTCGACGTACGTCGTGTACGCGTGGTGGTCGGACGGCGCGAAGCGGTACTTCTCGTGTACCGCGTCGCTCGAGCAAGAAGTGAAGGCCGCCGCCGACGCGTTCGCGAAAGCGTGTCAGGCGGTCAACATGGCCGGCGACTTGAACTAACGCCGGCCCTTGTAGCCCATCATTCCTTGGATCACGCCCTCGCTCGCTTCGGCGATCTCGCCTTCTTCGCGTAGCCGATCGGCGCAATCCGAGCAGACCTTGCGGGCCTTGCCCGCGACCTTCACGCTCACCAGCTTGTCGACTTCGTCATTGCACTCGCGGCAGGTCGGCATCCGTCGATCTTAGATCACGGGCAGTCCGCCGTGCACGCCGCTTCGGCTGTCTCGAGTGTGCTGCACGTACCGTCGCCGCAGCGCGGTGCGGTCGTGCACGTCGGATCGTCCCAGCACACCGGCGCACACACGGTGCCGCAGTCGTCATCGGCGCAGCCGGCGGCGCCATCCTCGTCGAGATCGAGGCCCGCGCGGCAGACCTCTTCGCCGTCGCCGCGGTAGCTGCCGGTCGCGGTCTGGCGCGTCGGGCTGCCGTCGTCGCCGCCGAACGCGATGATGGCCCGGCGCGCGTCGTCGTACGCCGCGCACGCTTCGCGCGACGTCCCCGGCACGATCGTCGTCTCGGGCTGTGTCCATTCGGTGCCGTCCCACTCCCAGAGTGAGAAGTCGCCGAGCGAGCCACCGAACAACATCACACGCTCGCGTGCGCGGTCGTAGACGAGATTGAATCCCTGGCGTGCCTCGGGATGCACGGGTGGTGTCTTCTCGACCCAGTCCGTGCCGTCGAGCTCCCACGTATCGGTGAGCGGCACCCCGATCGCTGAGATGCCGCCAAACATCACGATGACATCGCGCTTCGTGTCGTACGCGAGTTGCGTGAACTTGCGTGCGGGTGGCGTGGTGGTTGTCGTGAGCTGTGTCCATGCCGTGCCGCTCCACACCCAGGTATCGTTGGTTCCCGACGTGGCGCCGCCGTTGTCACCGCCGAACAACACGACACGTGCGCGCTTCGCGTCGTACGCCATGCCGGCAGCGAAGCGCGCCGAGGGTCCCGTGCTCGCGACCTGCATCCAACGTGCACCGTTGTAGTGCCAGGTATCGCCGAGCAGCGTCGAACCCACGCCGCCGAACAGCATGACTTCCGCGCCATCGAATGCGATCGCCGCCGAGCTCCTCGCCGTCGGCGACGCACCGAGCCTGGCTTGCCAGCGGCGGCCATCCCACTCCCAGGTGTCGTTGAGTGGCATGGTACTGCCCTGCCCGCCAAACAGCACGACACGGCCGCGCAGCGGATCGCTCGCGAGCGTACAGAGATGACGGGCCGGCGGCAGCGACGGCGCTGGGCGCAGCGTCCAGTTGGCGCCATCCCACTCCCACACCTCGTTCGTCAGCGGTCCCCCGAGCTTGTAGCCACCAAACTGGACGACGCGCTGAATGCGCTCGTCGTATCCGAGCCACGCATCGCTCGTGATATTCGGCGAGGCGGTGACGGGCTTGTTTACCCACTGCGCGCCGTCGAGCTCCCACACGACGTTGCCGTTGGTGTTCTTGTCCACGCCCGACAGCACGACCACACCACGCTTCGCGTCGTACGCGAGCGCGAGCCAGCGCATCAGTGGTGGCGACGTACTCGGCGCGAGCTGCGTCCAGTCCGTGCCATTCCATGTCCACGTGTCGTTCTGCGCGCTCGTCGCTGTGTCGCCGCCGAACAGCACGATGCGGTCGTGCTTCGGATCGAACACCATGCCGTGGCCGCTGCGCGCAGTTGGCGCGTGCTGTGGTGCGAGCCGCGTCCATGCGCCGCCGCTCCACGACCAGGTGTCTTGCAACTTGTTCGTGACCTGCGAGCCACCGAACAGGATCAGCTGCGCGCCATCCCACGCGAGTCCGGTGCCAGACCGCCCCGCCGGCACCGACGGTGAGTTGCGACGATCCCACGTCGCGCCGTTCCATTCCCAGGTGTCGTTGAGCAGAACGCTCTGCAGGTTGCTCGACGAACCGCCGAACATCACGACGCGGCGGCGCTGCGGATCGTACGCGAGCGCCGGTGCGGTCCGGCGGAGCGGCGCGCCGAAGTTCGCCAGCGTCCACCCGTTCTCGTCGAGCGTCCAGGTCTCGTCGAGCTGCGCGTTCGCGGTGCTCGCGCCACCAAACGCGACGAAGTTTCCGGCCAGCGAATCGTAGGCGGCACTCACGAGCACGCGCGGGCTCGGTTCACTCGCGAGGTGGAGATGCCACGCCGGGCGCTCGAGCGTGCAGTGATTCGTGCAGCCATCGCGGCCGCGCGTGTTCGCGTCGTCGCACTCTTCGCCGCCCAGCTTGTCGGCATAGCCATCGCCGCACACTTCGCGCGACACACAGTCTGCGGAGCAGCCGTCGCCGCCGATGGTGTTGCCGTCGTCGCACTTCTCTTCGGGTTCGACCTCACCGTTGCCGCAGCCGGCGGGCAAGCACACACCCGAGAAGCAGCGCCCCAAGTCCACCGAGGACGTCATGCACGAGTCGAAGTCCATCTGGCCCACGCATGCGGTCAGCTGCTCCGGGTCGACGCAGCTGTGATGCGCGAGATCGCAGGCGGTGCCCTGCGGGCACAGCCGATCGCCGCACTCTACGAGATCGTCATCGATGCACCCGACCAGCGCCAGGGCGAGCAGCCAC
>DASUFX010000755.1:0-9748 GCA_036274355.1 Kofleriaceae bacterium
GGCAGTGATGGGGGCGGTGGTGGCAGCGACGGTGGAGGCGGCGGCAGCGATGGCGGCGGTGGAACCGACGCAGGCATGATCGCGGTCGACGCGATGGTGCCGCCCGGTGTGATCACCGGTGGGCCGTGTGTCTCGGGCGCGATGGGCGCGACCGCGTATCGCATCCGGTGGACGAACAGCGGCGGCACCGCAACGGTCTCCTACGAGGTGAACGGCTTGCCGGACACGTCGCCCGATCACACCGGTGCGTATGGCTATCAGATCGGCTTCACGCCGTCGTACGTCGATCCGTTCCTCGCGCAAGGCGGCTTGCAGCTCGACGGCAGCGACTTCGTCGATATCGATCTCTCGACGGTCGGCGTCTCGACGATCACGAACGCGACGCTGTCGATCTACGGCCGCAGCTTCAACACGACCGCGAGCGGCAGCTTCAACTGGCAGACGATCACCGGGACCGGCTCGACCGCGACGAACTCCGTCAGCAACGTCGCACCGTACGCGTGGTACTCGGGCGACATGACGACCGAGCTGCCGCCGAACCGCGACAACTTGAAGATCCGGATCAAGGCCGGTCCAAACTCCGGCTCGCTCGTCGTGAACAAGATCGAGCTCTGCCTGCAGGCGACGTAAGCGCTGCCAACAATGCGCCGCACTGGCGCGGCGCGCGTTGCCAACCACAACGTGGACCGTTCACGGATCGTGTGCCGTCGACTTGTTACACGGGCATGTGCGTTGCAGCCGCCGTCGCTCGATGAGAGCACGGCCGCTCTGCGTGGTGGTCATGTTCGTCGCTTGCTCGAACAGCGACGGCCCCTACGACTACGCGAACAGCAAAGGCGCAGCTCTGTACCAGGAGCAGTGCCAGGTCTGCCATGGCGAGACCGGCGAGGGCGGGCTCGGCCCGCAGCTGCGCGACTCGAAGAAATCCGTCGGTGACCTCGAAGGCATCATCAGCGAGCGGATGCCGGCGAACGCGCCCGGCCAGTGCACCGGCGAGTGCGCCAGCGAGCTCGCGCAGTTCATTCGCGAAGGCCTGACGTCGAGTGCACTCGCGTGTAACGCGGTGCCGCCGTCGGCGCGGCGATTGCGGCTTTTGACCCGTCGCGAGTACCGCGCGACCGTGAAGGACCTGTTCGGCACTGGCGCTCCGGCGATGTCATGCGCACGCGAGACCGACTGCGCGTACCGCGATACGTGCTCGTCGGGCCAGTGCGAGCCGACCGCGTGCGACGCGCAGACGTTCGTATTCGATCCGCAGGGCCGCACGTATTCACACGTGCATGTCGCCGGTGACTTCAACCAGTGGGCCTCGACGATCGCTGCGGGCGGACTGCCGCTCGCGTACGACGCCGCGACCGGCTTGTGGGCCGGAACGTTCACGGTTGGCACCGGCCGTCATCTCTACAAGCTCGTGCTCGACGAGCAACAATGGATCAGCGATCCGCGCGCGCCGGCGAGCGAGAGCGATGGCCTCGGCGGCCAGAACTCGGTGATGGAGCTTGCATGCTCGGCGAGTGTCGATCCGATCGCGAATCTACCGGTCGAGAGCCGCAAGGCAGGCTTTCCGTTCGACACCGACAGCGCGGCGGCACTCGTCACCGCGGCACACGTCGATGCGTACCTGGCTGCCGCCGAGAAGCTCGCGGACTTTGCAGCGCCGGTCGACGTCAAGACGATCGGGCGCCGGCTATTCCGCCGGCCGCTCACCGCCGACGAGCTGACGCGCTATCAGGCGCTCGCGACGATGGATCCGAAGACGGCACTGCACGCGATGTTGGTGTCGCCAGAATTCTTGTATCGCTCCGAGCTCGGCGAGAAGCACGGCGACCACTATCGACTCACGCCGTACGAGATCGCCACGGCGCTGAGCTTCATGTTCGTCGGCACGACGCCGAGCGACGAGCTGCTCGATGCGGCCGAGCACGGCGAGCTCGACAATGCAGCGGGTCTCGAGAAGTGGGCGCGTGCACTGCTCGCGGATCCGCGCGCGCGTTCGCAAGTCGGCGAGCTGGTGCTGCAGTGGACGGGCGCACAGAACGTGCTCACCGCCGACAAGCGCGCCGATCTGTTCCCCGACTTCACCGATGCAACGCGTGCCGCACTCGTCAGCGAGACCCGCTCGTTCGCCGAGCACGTCGTGTTCGACGGCAGCGGCACGTTCGGCGAGCTGATGACCGCCGACTACACGATCGTCGATCCGATCGCGGCGAAGTTCTACGGCTTCGCCGGCACCGGTCGCGTCAGCTACACCGACGGTCGCCGCGCCGGTCTACTCGGTCAGGCGTCGGTGCTCGCGACGACGGCGCACTCGGATCAAACCTCGCCGGTGCTGCGCGGCTTGCTCGTACGGCGCAACTTCCTGTGTCAGGAGCTGCCGCCACCGCCGGCGTTCGCGGGTGGGTTGCCTGCCGTCGATCCGAACGCGACGACGCGCGATCGCTTCGAGATGCACTCGAAGAACGGCGCGTGCGCCGGCTGCCATCACTACATCGATTCGGTTGGCGCCGGGCTCGAGCGCTTCGATCCCGTCGGACGCTGGCGTGACACCGAGAACGGCAAGCCGATCGCCGCCGGCGGCAACATGCGCGACGTCGAGCGCCTCGGCACCGGCACCGATGCGGAATACGAGACGCTACCGGAGCTCGCTCAGACGATCGCGACCAGCACGGCCGCGCAGAGCTGCTTCGTGCGCCAGTACCTGCGGTTCTCGCGCGGCGTACGCGAGACGCTCGCCGAACGCTGCGCGCGCGTAAAGCTCGAAGCGAAGCTCGCATCCGCGGGCGGCGACATTCGCGAGCTGATGGTGCAGAGCGTTCTCTCTCCTGACTTCGTGGAGCGCCGATGATCACGCGCCGTCGCCTTCTTCAGCTCGGCGGCGCTGCCGCGATCTCGGCACCGCTGTGGCGCCACTTGCGCGCGGGAAATCCCGGCATGCAGGCGAAGCGCTTCATCGTGTTCTATTTCCCCGACGGCATTCCCGGCGAATCGCAGAACGGCGAGCCGAGCATGTGGACGCCAAGCGGCGGCGAGACATCGTTCACGCTGCCGGATCTGCTGTCGCCGCTCACCCCGTATCGCCAGTCGTGCGTGTTCTTCCGTGGCCTGTCGATGGGACCCGCCGATAGCGGCAGTCACCCGGGTGGAGCGAAGAAGCTGCTCACCGCCACCGATGGCGGCAATGGCATCTCGATCGATCAGCGGCTCGGCTCGACGGTCGGCGCGAACGATCCGTTCCGCACGCTCTATCTCGGCGCGCAAGCGAACGTGAACAACGCCTCGGGTGACAAGCACATCTCGTACGTGGCGCCCGGGCTGACGACACCTCCCGACGACGATCCGGTCGCGGCGTTCGCGCGCGTGTTCGACGGTCTCGGCACGACGACGGGCGGCGGCGGTTCGGACGACCCCAAACGCGCACGCCGCCTCGCCGTGCTCGACAACGCGCGCGCCGAGCTCGAGGAGCTCTCGACCAAGCTCGGCACGACCGAGAAGACGAAGCTCGACCTCCACCTCGATGCCGTGCGCGAAGTCGAGCGCCGGATCGAAGCACTCGGCGACTCCGGCGGTGGCGGCACGACGTGTGGCCAGCCCGCGATCGACGCATCGGGGCTCTCCGCGGCGACGCTGTACGCGCCCGAGAAATTCCCGCAGGTGCTGCGCGCGCAGATCGATCTGATGGTGCAAGCGATGGCGTGCGGACTCACGCGTGTCGGCGTGATCCAGGGCTCGCATCACACGAGCGAGCTGATCATGAGTCGGTTCGCGAACACCGAGATGTATGACCCGGGCTTCGACATGCGCAGCCATCAGGCCTCGCACTACGGCGCCGCCCACGATCCGGCGAAGCGCGAGTACCGTGCATTCGCGCAGCAGGTGAAGTGGTGGGTCGCGCAGTACGCGTATCTCTTGCAGCAGCTCGCCGCGCGGCCCGAGGGCGACGGCACGATGCTCGATTATTCGCTCGTGCTGCTGTGCTCCGAAGTCGCCGACGGCAACACGCACCTACACGACGACATGCCGTTCGTGCTGGCGGGTGGCGGTGGCGGCACGATCCGCACCGGCCGGTTCATGGACGTCGGCTATCGCCGCCACGGCGACCTGTTCGTCGCGATCGCGCGCGCGATGGGCGACAACGTGAACAGCTTCGGTGACGCCTCCAGCGGTCCCTTGCCCGGCCTGCTCGCCTGATCTTCGGCGGCGTCGTGGGTTAACATCGTCGGGTGGATGCGGGGACCCTGGTCTCGGCGCGATTTCGCATCGTTCGCTGTATCGGGAGCGGGGCGACGGGAGACGTCTACGAAGCGGTCGATCGCGATCGCGGCGGTCGCACGGCGATCAAGGCGCTGAGGCTCCAGCACCCGCTCGCGATCAACCGGTTCAAGCACGAGTTTCGCGTGCTCCAGGACCTCGAGCATCCGAACCTCGTATCGCTGGGCGAGCTGATCGAGGAGAACGGCCGGCTGTTCTTCACGATGGAGCTCGTCGACGGCAACCACTTTCTCAACTACGTGCGGCCCAACGGCACCGGCTTCGACGAGACCCGGTTGCGCCATGCGTTCGCCGAGCTCGGCACAGCGCTCGAGGCGCTACACGCACGCGGGGTCGTGCATCGCGATCTGAAGCCGTCGAACGTGCTCGCCACCGACGACGATCGCATCGTCCTGCTCGACTTCGGCCTCGCGCTCGACCTCGAGGACCAAGGCCCTGCGTGGTCTGGACCGAACATTGTTGGCACGCCGCACTACATGTCTCCCGAGCAGGCCGCGGGGCAGCCGGCCGGCCCGGCGTCGGATTGGTACTCCGCGGGCGTGATGCTGTACGAGGCGCTGACGGGCGGGCCACCGCACGAGGGTTCCGTCATGAAGATCCTCACCGACAAGCAGTCGGTCGAGCCCACGCCGCCGGCCGCGCTCGATCCGGCGATTCCGGCCGATCTGTCGGGGCTGTGCTCGGCGCTGCTGCGGTTTCACCCCGCGCAACGTCCGACGAGCGCGACCGGCATCCGCCAGGTACGGCGAGAACCGCGCCGGCGATCATCGAAGCGGATCACCGGCACTCCGACGCAGGGCCCGTTGTTTGTCGGGCGACAAGCGGAGCTGATGCAGCTGCGGGCGATCCTCGATAGCGATGTCGTGCGCGACGGTGCGCCAGCGGTCGTACTGATCCGTGGCGAGTCAGGCGTCGGCAAGACGACACTCGCGCGCGCGTTTCTGCGCTCGATCGAGAACGATGCGCTCGTGGTGCGCGGGCGTTGCTTCGAGCGCGAGTCGGTGCCGTACAAGGCGTTCGACGGTGTTGTCGACGGACTGACGCGCGTGCTCGGCCGCATGGAACCTGCGGTCGCAGCGGCGATGCTGCCGCTACATGCAGCGGCGCTCGCCGACGTGTTCCCCGATCTCAAGCGCGTCAAGGCATTCGCCGATGCACCAACGAGCAACGCGGCCGCCCATCGCGATCTGCGCGATCACGTCTTCGGCGCACTCCGCGAGCTGCTGGTTCGGCTCGGCCGCCGTCACACGCTCGCGCTCGCGATCGATGATCTCCAGTGGGCCGACGAGGACAGCCTCGCACTGCTCGAAGAGATCGTGCGTCAGCCCGACGCGCCACCACTGATGTTGCTCGCGACGCTGCGGCCACGCAATGCGCCCGGTGTCGCCGACATCGAAGCGCGCATCCGCGCGGCATGCCCGCAGATCCGAACGATCGAGCTCGGTCCGCTCGAGCCTGCAGCATCGCAGGAGCTCGCCGAACGGCTGTGTGCGCTCCACGACGTGCGCGATCGGCTCGACGCGAAGCAGCTGGCCGATGAGGCGGCAGGACACCCGTTGTTCCTCGACGAGCTCGTCCGTCACGCAGCCAGTGGCGGAACCGGCGGCGGCTTACGTCTCGACGACGCGCTGTGGGAACGTGCGGCTGCGCTCGACCCGAAAGCGCGCGTGGTACTCGAGGTGGTCTCGCTCGCGGGCGAGCCGCTGCACCACGACACGATCGTGCGCGCGGCCGACCTCGCACCCGAGCAGCTCGTCCGCGTGTTGTCGCTGCTGCGAGTTGCCAACTTGGTCCGGACGACGGGCGCCGGGGCCGACGACAGCGTCGAGCCCTACCACGACCGTGTGCGCGCGGCGATCGTCGGCCACCTCGATGCCGACCGGCGTCGCGAGCTTCATCACGCGCTTGCCATCGCGCTCGAGGCGTCGCAACGCCGTGGTCACGAACCGATGCTTGCGTTTCACTGGCAGGAGGCCGGCCGCTCCGATCTTGCTGCGGGGCATGCTGCGGCCGCGGCCGCTGCCGCCGTGGACACGCTCGCGTTCGAGCGTGCGGTGCGCTTCTACCGGCTCGCACTCGAGCTCGGTCATCCCGATCGCGGCGAGCTGCTGACCCGGCTCGGCGAGGCGCTCGGCCTCGACGGACGCGGCCCCGAGGCCGCCGACGCCTATCTCGCCGCTGCCGATACAACCACCGCGGTCGAGGTCGCGATCGAGCGGCGCCGGCTCGCGGCTGAGCAGCTGCTGATCAGCGGCCACATCGATCGCGGTATCGAGCTGATCTCGACCGTGCTCGCAACGCTCGGCATGGGGCTGCCGGCGACACCGCAGCGTGCGCTCGCCTCGCTCGTGCTGCGACGAGGCCTGCTCCGCGCGCGAGGTCTGCGCTTTCGCGAGCGCCAGGAAGGTTCGGTGGCAGCGTCCGAATTGACGCGCGTCGATCTGTGCTGGTCGGTGGCCGGTGGGTTGGCGATGGTCGACACGATCCGCGGCGCCGACTTCCAGACCCGTCACCTGCTACTCGCATTGCGTGCCGGCGAGCCAACGCGGGTCGCGCGCGCGCTCGCGACCGAGGGCGGATTTCATTCGGTCGGCGGTGTGCGGTCGCGGCGGCGTGCTGCGAAGCTGTTTGCCGAGGCGCGGGCGTTGCTCGCGCGCCATCCGTCCGAGTACGTGGCGTCGATGCTCACCGGTTCGGAATGCATTCACGCGTATCAGGCCGGCGAATGGCGTCGTGCACTAGAGCTCGCACGCAAAGCCGAGCTCGAGATTCGCAACCAGAAGGCGACCGCAACATGGGAGCACGACACGGTCGATTTCTTCACGCTCTATTCGCTGTTCTATCTCGGTGAGGTGCGCGAGCTCGCGATACTTGCGCCCGCGTTACTCCGACTCGCGACCGGACGTGGCGATCTGTTCGGGGCGACGAACCTGCGCGTCGGCCTGGTCAACGCCGCGTGGCTCGTGCCCGGTGACGTCGAGGCCGCGCGCGAGCACCTCGCCGACGCGACTCGCCAGTGGACGGCGCGGTGGTTTCACCTGCAGCACTATCACCACATGTTCGGCGAGGCACACGTCGCGCTTTACGCGGGTGAGGCCGAGGCGGGTCGGCGCGCATTGCTCGCGCGGTGGCCGGCGCTGAAAGCGTCGCAGATCCTACGGATCTCGTTGATCCGCGAAGAAGATCGTCACTTGCGTGCGCGGATGGCGATCGCGGCGGCGTTCGAGGGGGCGCCGGACCGAGACGCGCTATTGCGCGAGGCCGCGGCGAACGCGAAGGACGTTTCCCGCGTCAGCGAGCCGGCGGTCGCTCCACTCGGCGAGCTCGCACTCGCCGCGGTCGATCACATGCGCGGCGACGACGAGCGTGCGGTGACACGGCTGCGCGCATGCGTGACCGCGTTCGAGCGTGCCGAGATGGGGACCTACGCCGCAGCCGCACGCGCTGCGCTCGGCCGCACGCTCGGCGGCGATGAAGGTGCCGCCCTGGTCCGCGCGGCGGAGGATGCGATGCACGCGCAGTCCGTTGCCGATCCTGCCCGGTGGTTTGCGATGCTCGCGCCGGGCTTCTAACTGGCGAGCCACACGATCGCCGCAATCGACGCGAGGATCAGCGCGGCGAGAGCGCGCGCGGGCAGCAGCCAGCGCCAGGCGAGCCGGCGAAGCGTCGCGCGTGCATGCTGCGGTGCTCCGAACAACACGAGCGACTCCGGCCCGGTACTGCGTGCGACCAGCGTGCCGTTCTCGTTCCGCAAGCGAGCGAGGACGAGGATCTCGTCCCTGTTTGCGATCCTTGCACGTGTGCTGATCATGGTGCCGGGCTCGTAGCTCAGCGGCGCCCCCCACTGTGCATTGGCTGTCTCGACGACAAACTTCGTGCTTCCACAGTGCACCGTGAACGACGGATCCGACGACGAGCTTGGCGTGCCGTCTGTCCAGCGGCTGGTTTGTCCAGCGTTCGGTCCATGCGTGCTCTGGTTCGTGTACTTGTGTCGTTGCCACGTGATCGAGCGGTCGATCACCCAGCCCGAGCCGGGCGCGACGCGCCCGACGAATAGCCCGAACTGTCCTTCGACCGGATCTGGCAACACGCGCGCACGCCCGAGCAGTCGAGCGAGTTGGCGATGCGCACGATGCTTCGCCGAACCCCACCACAAGAAGAAGAAGCTGCCGAGCGCGCATAGCGCGACGGGAAACGCGAGCACCTCGAGCCCGTCGAATGCAACGGAGATCAGAACCGACGCCGTCATGATCGCCCCGCCCAACAGGAAGAAGCCGCCCAGGAGTGGGATGTTGTTCCAGGGTGGGCTGATCGTGCCCTCCGCTTCGCCGCAGCGTGCGGCTTCGAATGGCGGGCGCACGACCAGACAGACGAGCAGCATCGCGATCGCGTAATACGCGATCACGAATGACGTGATCGAGAGCAGCGCGACGCCGGATGTGTTTCGGCCAGCTGTGGCCGCGGCGACACCTCGCCAGCACGCGAGCCCGGTCACGACGAGAATGATCGCAAAGACGATCAGCTCGATGATGAACCGCTGCAGTGGGCGAGGTGTCTTTCCGCGTTGTGCCGCTTCGGCCGCGGCCTGTCGCGCACGCTTCGCCTGTTGCTCGCGGCGCTCGTGCGCCTCCTCCTCGTCGAGCAGACTGATCGCTGCTGCGTCGTCAGTGGTCACGATCGCGACGCGCTTGCTGTCGATCACCGACGGCTGCGCGACCGCCGCTTCGCGGGGCCCGCCGCCCGACAGCTCCTCGTCGGCCACGGTGCCACGCACCACCACGCGCTGGCCGGGCACGAGCACCCAGCCGAGCAGCTTGACGTCGACGTGATCGCCGGGCGCGACATCGGCGAACAGCGCTGCGCGCGGATCAGACGCAACGTCACGCCAGGTTCCTCGGCGTGGCTTCGCCGGAACGACAGCGAGCTTGCCCGTGGCTGCCACCGTCACGCGTCGCTCGTCATCGAGACGCAGCACGAACCGGTTCCCATGCTTGCGCTCATGCCGCGCCTCTTCGATCTCGAGCGTGGTCGCCGCGAGGACCGGCCCGTCGCCTTCGATCACACCCACGACGGTGATCCCTTCCACCACCTTCGTTATCGCACGAACGCTTGGAGGTAGCCGCGTCTCGGGTACGAGCTGGTTAGCGAGGTGCAGCAACTTGCGGCAGGGATCTCCTCCCGTGTGCGCCGCCCATCGCGTTCCTGAGCGACTCCCGCGTTCACGCGACAAACCAAGCGTAGCGAGGCCAACGTTCGCGGCGCTCTGCGCTCACAACGTCGACAAAGTCGCAGCAAGCACACATTGCCGAGCGTGCGCGATTTTGCGTACCGTGGAGAACCGGATCGCAGGATGGGAATCTTCTCAAAGCTCTTCAAAGGCGAGAACGGGGAAGCCGAGCAAGGGACCGCAGATCCGGGTGCACCTGCGGACGCTGCAGCTTCGCCGTCGGCACCCGAAACCCACGCACCTCAGCTCGAG
>DASUFX010000756.1:0-11074 GCA_036274355.1 Kofleriaceae bacterium
GCTCGTCACGAGATCGACCTAGCTAACCAGGCAGGGTTGACCCGGA
The DNA here is from genome assembly GCA_036274355.1 of Kofleriaceae bacterium. GTDB lineage: Bacteria > Myxococcota_A > Polyangia > Haliangiales > Haliangiaceae > JABFXX01. The sequence continues at coordinate 47 of DASUFX010000756.1, forward strand.
CGTACTGCGTGGCCATGTTGCGTCACTATGACCCGCAATCCTCACCTCTCACTCGGCTCGGTAACGGACCCGATCAAGGTCGCGCTGCTGACCGATGACCCTCTGCTCCGAGCTGGGCTCTCTTCCCTGCTCGCGCAAGTGGGATCGATCCATGTCGTGGATCGTGACGCGGCTGAAGTCGCGCTGTGGGATGCCGGGGTCGACGCAGAGAAAACTCTGAGCCGCCTTGGCGAGCTACGCAGCCTTCCGATGCCGACCGTCGCGGTCGTTGGTGATCAGGCCCATGTTGCTCCGGCGCTTGCCGCTGGTGCACGTGGCGTCGTGCTTCGCGATCAGGTGGGGCCTGGCATTCATGCCGCGCTCGCCGCTGTCCGCAGCGGCCTGACCGTGATGGACGCCGAGCTCGCGCAGAGTCTCGTGCCCGCGCAACCCGTGCCGCATTCGAACGGCAAGGGTCGCGGCGAGCTCACCGAGCGCGAGAAGCAAGTCGTGCAGCTCCTCTCCGAGGGTCTGTCGAACAAGCTGATCGCGGACCGACTCGGCATCAGCGATCACACTGCGAAGTTCCACGTCAACGGCGTGATGATGAAGCTCGGCGCTTCGACCCGGACCGAAGCGGTCGTCGAGGCGATGCGCCGCGGATTGATCCGCCTGTAACCGAGCGCTTGCTGCCGGCCGTTCGCTTACGTGGGCGGTCGGCGAGCACGCCGTAGACGTCGAGTGCGACGAGGCCGCTGTCACCCACGGTGACGCCTTCGTCCTCCAGCAGCTTGCGCTGCACCGCTGCGCCGACTGGATCGTGAATCGCGATCCGGCCGCGCAGCTTTCCCGCTTTGCCGATCACACGCTGCCACGGCAGCCGATCGGTCGGCTTGCTCGTCTTCATCGCCGCGCCGGCAACGCGCCCGCCGCCTGGAATGCCGGCGAGCTCGGCAACCTGACCGTAGGTCGCGACGCTTCCCTTCGGGATCTTGCGCACGACCTGATAGATGCGGCGGTACAGCTCGCGCAGGTGGTCGGACTCTTCACTCATCGCGAGGTCGAGAGTCTATAGTGCAAGCGCGCGATGCAGATCCAGGTTTTGTACTTCGCGGTGTTTCGCGAACGGCTTGGCACCTCGGACGAGGTCCTCGAGATCGCCGCCGGCGCGACCGTCGGTGACGCGATCACCGCGCTTGCCGCAAAGCACCCGCCGATCGCGCAGCTGCGCGGCCGCTTTCGCGTCGCGGTGAACCAGGATTTTGTCGACGACACGCATGTTCTGCACGACCGCGACGAGGTCGCGCTGATTCCTCCCGTGGCGGGCGGTGCGAGCGAAGCGAAGTGTCGGCACGTCGAGCTCAGCGATCGCACGCTGTCGCTCGACCGCTGCATCAACGCGGTGCGCGGCGAAGGCATGGGCGGCATCGTCACGTTCACCGGCATGGTGCGCCTGCACAGCCGCGGCGCGACGATCGATCACCTCGAGTACGAGGCGTACGCGCCGATGGCGATCAAGGTGATGACCCAGCTGTGCGACGAGATCGAAGCCGAGATTCCGGGCACGCGCATCGCGGTCGAGCACCGCGTCGGCAAGCTCGCGATTGGCGATATCGCGGTCGTGATCGCGGCGGCTGCCCCGCATCGCGCGGAAGCGTTCACCGCGTGTCGCGCGATGATCGATCGGCTGAAAGATCGCGTGCCGATCTGGAAGAAGGAGATCAGCGTCGACGGCGCGGAGTGGGTCGGCCTCGGACCGTAGCGCCAGAATCCTAGAACTCGAGACGCAGGCCGTAGATCAACTTGTCGCAGGCGCCTGTACCGTCGAGGCTTGCCTCTCTGCCAAGACACCGCACTGCAACACCGAACACACCGTGCGAGCGGATCAACAGCAGTCCGCTCTGGTCTTGGATCCTGATCGCGAGCACGCAACCGCGATCGCCGACAAACGTCGCTGCTCGCACCGAGTCGACAACGAGGCCCTGGCTGCCTCCCTCGTCCTTGAGCACGTTGCCGAGATTTTGGCAGCCCTCCTCGTCGTGGACGGGCGGCATCGGGAACACGTCGATCTGACCGAGAACGCCGCCCTCGATCGCTTCATAGAGCAATGTCCGCGCGCCGGGAGCCGGCACACCGGCGCCAGGAATCGGCGTACGTAGTTCGTGGATGTCGCGCCAGTGCTCCGGGATATCAGCTACCCACTGCCCGACATGGATCTGCGTCGCATGCGTGTCGATCCATGGCGGCTCTTGCCGGCATGTCCGCATCGCAACGAGCAGCGCCGCGACCGCGACGAGCAACGGCGCAAACACGAGCAGCCAGTACTTCACGCCCCGAGCGTAACCCGCCGCTACGCTAGTGGAGAACTTCGAGTTTCGTCACGTCCTTCATCTCGGCTTCGCTGTCCCAGGCGCCGGCGGCGTTCGCCCATCGGAACTTCAGCGTGCCGCGCCGGGTCATTTGAAGAATCGGCGTACGCGTGCTGTCGGCCCAGGCCGCCGCATCGATCGGCTTCGCGCCGCTCTCGCCGGTGACCGAGACGACGCGCGCGCTCGGACCGACGAGCGTGTGCGCGAGCTCGCGTAGCGACCACACGTCGCGCGACTCGCCGCCGTTGTTGGTGGCGGCACTCTTCGTGACCTTCGCAAATGCGTCGGCGCCCCACGTCGCCGGCGTGCCGTCGATCGTGACCGCGAGGCTCAGTGCGGGAGCCGCAGTCGCCGGGTCGCTGCGATCTTCGTGATGATGAGGCTTCTCGCCCGACTTCTGGTCGGACTTACACGCAACCAGCGCGAGGACGAGGAGAACGGCGACGCGCCTCATTCAACGGGCGGTTGCGCTGGTGGTGTCGGCCGCTGGTCCTCACCGACGGGACCCGACGGTGGAGGATGATCGCCGCGGTCACTGCCGCGATCGCTGCCGCGCTCGCCGCGATTGTCACCGCCGCCACGCGTCTCGCCGGGGCTGCCGGTCGGGATTGGCGCAGCACCTGGCGGCGCAGAACCCGCCCCGCTGCCCGGCGCGGCGGAGCCTGGTTGCGTAATCGGCGGAGTCGCCGGCGGCGGCTCGATCGTCGGCGTTGGTGTCGGCGGTGGGATCGGAACCGACGGCTTCGCGGCTTCTTCGGGCTGCACCGTCAGGTTGGGACGGTTGCTGCGGCTGAAGTCTTCGCCGTTGTTCGTGTTGGTGCCCGGACCGCACTCCTGGTTGAGGCGCTTCATATCCTTGAAGCGATCGGTGAGGCGGATGTGGAACAGGCCGTCGCTGCGCAGCTCGGCGCCCGTCGTCGAGATCGCGGCGTGGGTTTTGGGCTCGCGGCGCAGCAGATCGTCCGAGCCTTTGAAGCGCAGGCAGCCCGCGACCATCGACTCGTCGAAGTTCTTCTCGAGCGTCATCATGTACTCGATCTTGAGGACGCCATCCTTCGAGGTCGTGTCGAACTTGTCGAGCACGAGCTTGCCGCCCTTCATCGTCGCCTTCGCGAGGAGCGTGTCCATCGTGACTTTGCCGAAGTCGATGCCCTCGCCGACCATGACCTGATTGCGCGTGTTCTTGAGCAGTGGCTTGAGCTTCGTCTTGCCGTCGCCGAACGTGCAGCTGTTCGGGCACTTGAGCGTCAGGCTGCCGGTGGCCTTCTGCCAGTTGATCGAGGTCTTGCCGAGCTTCGATTTCTCGACGGGCAAGTGCGTGTTGATGTCGAAGTCGAGCTTGCCCGTCATTGGCAAGCCGAGTGCCGCGCGCATCGGCAACGCGTCGCCGGGGAGGCTGTCGCCCTCGACGCTGGCGGTGATGCTGCCCTTGCCGAAGCTCGCGATCTGGAGGTTGCCGCTCAGGTGGCCGAAGCCGATCTTGCGGTCGCCGATCTTCGCGTCGAAGTCGACGGAGATATTGCCGCCGAGCAGCGCGAGGATGCCGACATCGACCTCGAGCGTATCGATGTAGAACTGGTTGATCGTTTCGTCGGGCTTCGTCTGGCGCGTGCGGATCGAGAAGCCGTGGAAGTAAACGCGGCCCGGCATCCAGCCGCGCTCGACGCTGCTAATCGTGACGTCGTACTTCTCCGACATCGCCTCGATCACTTTGTCTTTGACGCGGTTGTACGGGAACGTCAGCTGCAGCGCGAACACGAACACGATGATCGCGAACAACGAGAAGCCGACGTAGCGCAGGATCTTGCGCGTACGCGGCCCGAGCCGGTCGAACGGCAGGTGCGGCAGCTTGAACGGCAGCTTCGGTAAATTGATCGCCATCAGACGCCGCCCTTCTTCGCCGAGCCCTCGGCATCACTGCCGCCCTCGGTCTTCGCGGGCGCTTCCTTCGCGTAGGTCGAGACCTCGAGGTTGACGTCGAGCTTCGCCTTGTCGCGGAAGTCGCGGCGCAGATCGATGTGGGTGACGGCGACGAACTTGCTGCCCATCTCGACTTCCATGAGGAACGTCTTCAGCTGCTCGATCGTGAGATCGTCGAGCGAGGCCGAGACCGAATACGTGACGAAGCCGTTCTTGGGCAGCGGCTGGTGCGGCGACGTCGACTTGAGCGTGAAGTTCGCCTTCTTCGCCGCGTTATCGAGGTAGGTCGGCAAGCTCAGCGGCTCCGTGCCCATCATCGAGACGACATCATCGACCTTCGAATGGGTCTCGCCCTTGGCGCGCAGGTCAGCGAGCACGTTGAGTGCCTTGCGCGTCCTCTGGTTGCGCGCCTCCATGTCGACGAGGCCGTCGCGAATCGAGAGGCCGAGCCAGATCGCGAGCGTGATCGGCAGAGCGATCGCTGCGAGGATGACGAGCCGGCGCTCGCGCGGTGAGATGCGGGCCCAAAAATCACGTGCTGTATCGTTGATCGCCATGACTACCTCACATGCACGTGGTTGGAATGGTGAGCTTGAACTTCTTCACGCCGCCCTCGCCCGTCTCGGTCGCGCCGCGCTGGATTTCTTTGAAGCACGGAATCTTCTTGAGCTCGGACACGAGCAAGTCGATCTCCTCGCCCGTCTTCGCTGACCCACTCATATCGACCTTCTGCTCGTCGATATCGAGCTTGTCGATGTCGAGCGTGATCTTGTCCTTCGGCGGTAGGTGCGCGTTGATCTCGAGCATGATGTCGTACGCTGACATCCTCGGCATCGGCGATGCCGGGCCACCGGCTGCAGCAGACGAGCCCAGCACGTCGGCTGCGCTCTTGGACGTGCCGTACAGCTCGGCGGTCTCGTTCGCGAGCCGCGTCGAGAGTGTCTTCTCCGATTTGCGCAGCCGGTAGAGATCGGCGTATGCGCTGCCAGCTGCGAATGCAGCGACTGCGAGCACCGCGACGCCGAGTGGCACCGCCTTGGCGCGCAAGAACGACAGGTCGACCTTCGCCGCGAGCGCGCCCGAGCGCAGATCGAACTGCGGGCGACCGCCGGCAGCGTCGTACGCCATGCCAACGGTCATCGCCGCCGAATCGATCGGCAGGCTGAGCGCCGCTTCCTGCGAGATGCGCGGGCCGGCGAGCGCGAGGATGTCGTCCTGCGTCGGGCGCCACGTCGGAATGCCGAGCTGCTCGGTGAGGAACGAGCCCATGCCGCGCAACCGCGAGCCACCGCCGACGATGAGCGCCGCGATCGGCGAGAAGCCGGTGCGTGCCCGGCAGGCGGCGATCGTCTGCCGGATATCGCGGCCGAACAGCGTCAGCTCGGGTGCCAGCACGCGCGAGATGCGATCCCACGCTTCCGACGTCGCCGGCTCCGCATTCGACGCGATGAAGCCGTCGCTGTGCTTCGCCTGTTCGGCGGTCGGCCACGGCATCCGCCAGTGCTCCATGATCTTCTCGGTCACCTGCTTACCGGCGCGACCGATGCTGCGGCTGAACACCGCCTTGTTCTGGTGCACGACGACGAGGTCGGTGCGCTCGTGACCGATGTCGATCACGGCGACCGGACCATCCATGCGCGCCTTCATCAGCGACGGCACGTGCGAGACGAGCTTCGCCGCTGCACCACCGCATGCGAGCAGACCGCGCGGCTGGAAGCCGGCCGCTTGCCCCATCGCGATGATGTGCTCCGCGCGATCGCGGCGCATCGCGTAGCTGAGCACGCGCATACCCTCGGCCGGCGGCGCGACGCGGCCACGCATCGCATCCTGCGGCATCGGACCGGTCGGCGGCGCCGACGGAATCTGCTCGAAGCAGTACACCATGTCCTCGAGATCGACCGGCACCACGCCTTCGAGCTCACCACCGACGGCCTTGTCGAGCTCGCTGCGGCGCAGCGCCTTGAAGCCGAACTCGAGCACCTGCGTGAACACCTGGTCGCCGTAGACGCCGATGTAGCCGGTCTCTTCGCGCAGCCGAAGCTCTTCGATCATTGCGACGAGCGCCTGGCGCATGCGGTCTTCGAGCGGTTCGTCGCTCAGCGGCACCATGCGCTCGTGCACGCTGAGTAGCGTCGCGCCGCGAATACCTGGACTGGCGATCGCGAGCTTCACGCTCCACGCGCCTAGATCGACTGCAAACGTCCGAGTCGCCATGGTCAGTCTTCCCTCGAGAACACCCACGCGCCTTTCGGCACGGGCTGCTTTCTCGCATTTTGTGGGAACACCTTCGTGTCCCACACTCCGGTGATCGTCGAACGAACGGCCGGATACACCGGCCTACCCTCGTTATCGGTCTGCTTGCGCGGGATCTCGCCGTACGCCTCGACTTTGTACGTGCGGCGCGGACCGCTCGTCGCGATCGTCTGAAGCTTCTTGGGATCGAGCTCGAGGCCGATCTTCTCGCCGGGCATGAGACCGGTCGACAGCGCGTTCGTCGCCGCGCTGCCCTGCATGCCGCCGCTGCCGGCGAGCATCGTGACGGCCGCCATTGGATCCTTCACGAACGTGACGAAGTCATCGAGCTTCGCGAACGTCTCGCCGAACTGCTTCGCCTTCGCGACGATACCGGCGAGCGCGAACAGCTTGCGCGGATCCATGATCACCGGATCGTTCGGGTTCTTCGCCGACAGATACAGGATCGCAGCGATCAGCTGCGGGTTCGAGATCGCGGCGATGTTGACCTTGCAGCCGCCGTACACCGTGAACGCCTGCCCGAACAACGACCAGAACCGATCGTCGACGCCACGCGCGAGCTTCACCTCGCCCAGCGTGTCGATGTAGTTGTTCTTCGCGCGGTACTTGTCCCTGAGGCTCTCGTAGCCGTAGTCCTCGGTGCCGCCGTTGTTGCCGGCCCTCGGCACGCCCTTCGTCGAGTCACGGTCGATGTAATCGATGATCGAGTTGACCTGCTCTTCGCGCGTGCGCCGCCAGCCTTCCGCGTCGGCCTCCTCGAACACCGGATCGTAGGCCTGGAAGTACACGAGTCCTTGCAGCGCTGACTGGATATAGGCAGCGGCAGCCGGGTTGTTCGCGCAGTTGAGGTTGATCTTGTCGTCCTCGGTCGCGAACGCGCCATTGAAACCGCATGTACCGATTTCGCCGCCGAGGCCCTGCATGTCCGACGTCGAGAAACCGACGAGGTCGCGGACCTCCTCGGGCGAGCCGCAGAACACGCCGGCGATCTGATCGGCGAAGTCGGTGACCTGGACCTGACCGCGCAGCTCCTTGATGTTATCGAGGCGACCCTGAATGCGCACGACGAGCTCGGCGATGTTCTGCGCGGAGCGCGCGAGGAAGTGCGCGCGCATGTTGTCGCGGTAGTTCGCAGCCGCGCTGATGTCGGTGGTCGTGGCGGTGCCGAACTCGTTCGAGATCACGATCGTGATGGCAATCGCGATCAGCACTGCGATCAATGCAACGCCGCGCTCCTTCGTGCGCTTGTTGGTCTGCTTATTTGGCTTGGTGTCACTCATGTCGGGGAGAACAGCAGCGGCTCCTGCATGACGATGCGGGCCTGCGTCGTGAACTTGATGTCTTGGTCGTCGGCGCCTTTGACCGTCAGCGTGATCTTCACGCGGCTCGGCAACCACCCGCGCTGACCGTCGGCCTGCGTCGTGTCCCAGGTGTCCTGCCACTCGAGGTTCTTCCAGTTCCAGAACTGGATCTCGACCTTCTCGACGTTGCGGCAGAGCACGTCGAACTCGGCGGGCTCGTCTTCGGGCACCTCGTTCGACGGCCGGCGGCGCTCCGCGCGGACCCAGTCGGTCTGGCCGGGATGCTCCTTGCTGTCGTGAGCCATGTACGTGACCACGGTCTGCTCGGACTCGTTCGCGTCCGACCACAGCACGCGATGGCCTAGCGTCGAGAACGAGATCTGCGCCACCTTCGAGCCCGCCTTCGCGACCATCAGCGTGCGCGGATGGCTCGCGTTGGGGTCCTCGTTCTTCGACAGGTACGCGGCCTCGAAATCGGCGACCGCGCGGCCGAGCGCCATGCGCAGCTCGTGGTTGCGCTCCTGGTACGTGCTCGATGACTGCCGCACGTCCGACGTGTTGCGGATCGTGCGCCACGCGAGCGTCATCATCATGACGAGCACCGCGCTCGCGATCATCACCTCGATCAGCGTGAGGCCGGCTTGTGACGACCGCCGCGTCATGGCGAGCCTCATTTGCCACCGCCGCGGCCGCCGAAGGTGCCCGTACCGCCGGTGCCACCCCGACCACCAGTGCCACCGGTACCGCCGGTGGCGCCGGTGCCACCCGTACCGCCGGTGCCGCCCGTGCCGCCCGTCGTCGGATTGTCATTGATGTCCACCGAGCCCATGCCGTTGAGCACCTTGTCCATCGCGGCGGCGTCGGTGAAGAACGCGACGACCTTCATGTCGCGATCGCGGCCGAGCACCTTCCACTTCACGGTCAGCGTGACCTTGCGAATGCTGACCTTCAGGATCTCCTGGAACATCGACCACTGGCCCTGCAGCAGCGCGCCGCCTTGCGCCGAGGTGATGTCCTGCTTGCCGCCGCCCATCATGCCGAGCAGTCCGCCGAGCATGCTGTTCTCGAATCCACCGGCGGCCGCATCGGAGCCGAGCAGTGCTGCGGAGCCAGAGCCCGCGAGCTTCGCGGCATCCTCTGCCTGCTTTTGCGCCGAGGCCTGCATGTCCTCGAAGCTCGGCATCTTCGGCTCTTCGACCTTGTACGAGTAACAGATGGTCGGCCAGCCCTCGTCCTCGAAGCACTTCTCGTCTTCTTGCGATTGGCTGCTGTCGGTGAAGCCGTCCTTCAGCAGCGTCTCTTCGATGTCGTACATCTTGCCGCGCGCCAGATCGGTCGCGATGCCCATCATGTGGGACTCTTCAGTGCTGAAGATGTTGCCGGCCGCGCTCTTGATCAGCACGACCATGCCGAGCCCGAGCAGCGCGAGCGCGATCATCACCTCGAGGAGTGTGAATCCGCATTGCCGTACACGTGCACGTGTCACGTGCACGTGCTCGTGCACGATCCGGGTGCGCTGCTCGCGGACCTGACGTCCGCGGCGGCGTCGCCCCTGCGCCATCGTGAAAAGCGTCGACGTGTTCTTGCTCGACGCACTCTTGCTCGACGCACTCTTGCCCAGCGCATTTTCGCGCGACGCATTCTGGCCCGAGCCGTTCTGGCTGCAGACATTCGTGAGTCGCGCCGTCGACGTGCACGTGCACGTGTACGGATCAGACGAGGAATTCGGTACGCCGCGCTTCATCGCTCGTCCTCGCGCGGCTTGTCCTTGTCACCGAGCGCGTTGCGCATCATGTGATCGTTGACGTCGCTCAGGACGCCATCGCGCAGCTCGACACGACCGGTGAGACCCGACACGAGCACGCTGAACGTCTCGCTGCCGTCGGTGATCTCGACGACCGCCTTCTCCGCCGAGCCGGTCGGGAAGAAGTAGATCGCGACCTGGCCCTTCGACGTGCTCTCGTCGCGATGCTGGACCCAGATCTCCTTGAACTTGACGCCCTTGTTCGCCTTCAGCGTGCGGACCCAGCCTTTGCCTTCGGCATCCGAGCTCGGATCATCGACGGGCGAGCACATCTTGTCCGCGATGTGATGACCCGCGATCGACAGCGCCTGCTTCGTCGCTGCTTCGGGGTCACTCGTCATGCCGTCGGCAGGAACGTCTTTCAGACGCTCCTTGCCCTTCTCGAGTGCGCGCTTGGTCGCTTCCTCGTCAGGACGGACGGCCTCGTTGCGCGAGATCGTCCGTTCGCCTTGGCACATCTCGACGGCGTAGATCTGCTTGTCGGTGTCGATGATGACCCGGTGCATCTCGCCCTTTTCGACGGCGAGCTGACCGGTTCGCTTGAGCACCGCCGCGAGCTCGGTCGAGTTCTCGACGAGGTCGGCCTTCGTCAGCATGCGAAAGCCCGAGCGAGCCAAAAACATCCCCGCGCCGATGATCGCCAAGACGATCATCAGCTCGAGAATGGTCATGCCGCGCGGGTTACGCATGGTGGCGTCTCAGGTCGCGTTGCTTAGAGGTCCCAGGACTTGATGTCGTCCCCGGTGCCTTCCTTGCCGTCCTCGCCGGGCGACGAGATCGCGATGCCCTTGGCGCCGGCGGGGAGGTTCGGCGGGCAGAACAGCTTGTACTGGTTGCCCCACGGATCTTTCGTGTCCTTCTTGTCCATGTACTCGCTGAGGTCTTCCAGCTTGTCGGGGCAGCCCTTGTCAGGATGCGACCGCGACCACTGCGGGAATGCCTCGTCGGCAAACTTGCGAACCGTGAGCTTCGCAATGTCGACCTTCGATTCACCGAAGAGCTTCATGACGCGCGGACCGACAACGAGGCCCATGACGAGCGCCAAGATGGCGAGCACGATCATGATCTCGAGGAGCGTCATGCCGCGCTGCGAGTTCCTAACGACCTTTCCGAGTTTCCGCTTCATATCTTCCTTCACTTTCACTTCGGGCCTGAGAGCTGACCAAGGTCCATGATGGGTTGCAGGATCGAAAACACGATGAAGGCGACCACCCCGCCCATGACGACGAGCATCAGGGGCTCGAGCAGCGCGGTGAACCGGCCGAGCTTGGTGTCGACCTCGGCCTCGTAGGTGGCAGCCACACGCTCGAGCATGTCCTCGAGCGCACCGGCGCGCTCGCCGACCGCGACCATGTGGGTCATCGTGGCGGGAAACTGGCCGGATTTCTTGAGCGTCAGGGCG
>DASUFX010000757.1:0-2385 GCA_036274355.1 Kofleriaceae bacterium
GCAGTGCTGTTCGAACAGCACCTTGCCGCGCTCGGCGAGGTTGCGATCGAATTTGCCGGGGAACGTCGGCCGCGGCGACGGCGTGCGCAGGAATGCATCGAGACTCGCGCCCTGAAACGGGTGGCGCTCGAACCACTCGACGCGCGCGCCCTCGGCGAGGTCCGCTTCGATCAGGAGGACGGCCATTGGACCTTCGCCAGCGCCGTCCCACGACAGCGTCGTGCGATGGCGAAAGCCGATCACGTCGGGAACTTTCGCCCAGCCCACGGCAGGCGAGTACTCGATGTGCTTGCCGGCGAGCTTGCGCAGCGCGGGGATGAACGCGTCGACGGTCGCGACGCGGCCGGGCAGGCCGTGGGCGACGCGCGTGTGGAGCTCGGCGCGTTCCTCAGCACGCGTGCGAAGGCCGGTGAACGCGGCGCCGACGAACGCGTCTGCGTATTGATCGGGCCATGCGATCTTGTTGTCGCGTGCCGCCTCACCGGCGAGCCGGCGCAGCTTGTCGACCGTGAAGCCGCGCTGCTCGGCGACCGTCGCGAACGCGATGTCGAACGCGTGGACGCGGATGCGCTTGTTGCCGAGACCGACGATCGTCGCCTCGCCGGTTCCCCACTTCACGCGCTCGACGTGGCACAGCGCGCAGTTGTGGACCATGAGCTGCACGCCGGTGATCGGATCGGTCGTCAGGTGCCAACCGATCGGGAGCCCGGCGCGCACATCCGGATCGTCGCTCTGCGGATCGGCCGCGCGCGCGACGAAGCCGAACTTGCGCGATGCCTCCGCCCAGTCGGCGCCGAACGTCTTCGGATAGCCACGCATCAGCCCGAGCATGATGGGGTACGGGATCCCCGTCTTGTACGGATCGCCGAGCCCGGTGCGCGTGAAGATCGCCTCGCCGGCGGCGCGCGTGACGCGATCGATGTCGTACTCGGAGGGCTCGGACATCGGCACATCGGGCGCGCGCTTCGCGATCACGGGCGGCGCCGGCGTGGCGGCGGGTGCGGCGCAGGCGGCCACCAGCGCACAGAGAACGAATCGCTTCATAGCTCGTCGGCTCCTAGGTCGGGCGTGCCGGTTCATGGCTCGGCCGTCGTCGCCGCAGGATGCGGTTGCCACGACGAGCCGGACGAGCGCCCCGCGCTTCATGTCCGCATGTTACTCCTGGAGTCATGAGAGTGTTGCTCGCATTCGTGGCGCTGCTCGCTGGGTGCAAGAAGGAAGACAAGGCAGCACCAGCTCCGTCCTCGCCGGAAGTGGCGCCGCAGCCTGTGACGGTCGCAGTCGCCGACGCGGCGCCACCCGCCGAGCCGGCCAGGCCCGCTGGCGACCCGGCCCGGGGCACGCCGTGCCCGACGGGGAGCGCGCTCCGCGAAGCCGTGGCGAAGGCATTCGGCATCGCGAAGCCCGAGGATGTCGACACCACGTGCAACGAGATGAGGACACCGCAACCGGTCTGGGCGATCGACGCGAACGCGTTCACCGGCGATTTGTTCGAGGGCTCGCTCGCGCTGCTCGATACGCACGATCAGCACATCATCACGAAGCTGAGCACCGGCGATTCAGACCAGGGCCTCGCAAAGGCCACGATCACCGTCGCCGATCTCGATGGCGACGGCATCGACGAGCTCATGCGGTCGGCAACCGTCGGTGGCCATGGCTTCGCGAACGAGACGCTGCATATCCTGATCGTGCGCGACAACAAGCTCGTCGAGGTCGGCAAGCTGCCGGTGCGCTCCGAGAACACCGGCGCGGTCGCAATCGGCGAGGTGAAGTCGAAGGAGCACTACGAGTGCCAGTCGACGATGAAGGTGATCAAGGGCGCCAGTGGCAAGCAGCTAATCGAGATCGTCGGGGACAAGCGAAAGGGCAAGCCGCCGGTCGAGGAGTGCCCGCCGGTCGGCCGCCACGTCTACGCGTTCGACGGCAAAGCCGTCACCGAGACGAAAGCGAAATAGTTAACGCTTCACGTAGTCGGTGAGGCCGACGCGAAAGCGCTCGAGGATGAAGAAGTTCGTCGTCGGAATGCGCAGCGGGCCGATCGCGGCGTCTGCCTTGCCGAGATACAGGTTCGGATTGTTCGGATCGACCTGCACGAGATAGTCGCGCAGCACCTGCGATGGTTCGAGCGGCGGGTTCTTGCCCTTGCCGTAGTCGAGCAGCAGCGCGTGCAGGTACTTGTTGTCGCGCGCGGTCGGATCGACCGGCAGGACTTCGTAGTAGCCGAACTTCTTCTCGGCAACGTGCCAGCGGCCGTCGAGGGCGTTGTTCTTGACCGGCGAGTTGTAGCCCATCACGCGGCCGTCCTCGGTGCGGAAGAAGCCCTTGAGGAACTTCTTGATACCGAGGAGGTTCGCGATCGGCAACTTGTTCAGCGGCAGGTGATTG
>DASUFX010000758.1:0-7935 GCA_036274355.1 Kofleriaceae bacterium
ACTCGTCCGCGCTGACGTCCTTCTGCTTGAGCGTGTCTCGCACGCCGAGTCCGAAGGGCACTGCCGTCACCAAGGACATCACGATCACCGACGTCGGAATGCGCATCGGGGTGACGCTATCACCGGGGCGCCGCGAGTCAACGGAATGCTTCATGCGTGATCGAGCCGCGGCCGCGGCCCGAGTCGCACGAAAAAACGCGGGTGTTTAGAGCTTGGCTTCGTAGAACAACCAAAGACTTAGCTCGGGATTGGGCGCTCGCTCGGTCGTGCTCATCCGCTTGTCCAGCCACCACTTGCCATCCACGCGGACCCGGACGAGGTCGCGCTCGCGCGCTCGGATCGATGCCTCGACCTGCCCGGCGACCGACCGCTCGAGATACGTGTTGTCGTGGATTGCCTCGTCGAGGTAGCGAATGCGGCCGCGCAGGCGCCAGTCTTTGTTCGGCCGGTAGTAGCCGATCACCCACGCCGAGATGTCCTGCCGGAACTTGTTCTCGAGCTCCATCTGCGTGTTGTCGTCGAGCAGGTAGTGGCCGAGCTGCGCGTCGATCTGGACCTTGCGGTCGGGACGGTATTGCGCGCGCAAGAACGTCGTGAGCTGGCGGCCACCGCACGGAATCGGCTCGCCGTTCTCGTCGGTGTCGTTCGAGATCTCGAAGCACTGGTCGTGACCGCCGCGCGTGAGGTCCTTGTCCTGGTAGCGCTCCCACAGGCCGACCCACAGCTCGGGCGCCGTCTTGACCATCGCGCGCACGTAGGTGTCGAGCTTCGGCGGAGGCATCTCGATGCCCAGGAACTTGTTGTTCGGGGCCGACTGATTCACCCAGAAGTCGACCAGCGCGCGCAGCTGGAATTCCTTCGTCGCGCGGATGTAGCGGGCGCGCACGCCGGTCTCGTCGCGGGCGCGCTGGCCTTCGAACTCGTCGGGCTCCGAGATCGGCCGCGAGAACGGGTTGACGAAGTCCGTCGAGAAATACCGCGCGACGATCTCGAGCTCTTCTTTCTTGCGCGTCGCGGTCATGCGGATCAGGCCGGCCGGACCGCCGCCGCCGTTCGCCGGCGAGTTGAGCGCGGGCGCCGGCTTCGGTATCGAGTCGAAGCTGAACGCCGCTTCACCGAACAGATCGAGCCAGTCACGGCCGAACGAGAAGTTCGCGCCCGTCGCACCGAACTTGCCGCCGTACGGCATGCGCGACCATTCCTGTACGGACAGGTCGATGCCGTCGACCAGATCGGTTTCCTGCGCGCCGTATGCGGTGAGGCCGATCGAGTTGCGGCGATCGGCGAAGTAGCCGACGTTGCCGCCGACAACCTTCTCGAGAAAGATGTTCGGCAGCGTTGCGAACGAGTGGCGCGGCGTCGGCGTCAGCAGATCGCCGTCGGGTTTCACGTACACGGTTGGCGCCGCGCAGTCGGGGTTGTCATCGTCGTGCGGGTCCGTGCACTTGCCGGAATCGACAAGCTCGTACTGATAGATGCCCTTGCGATTGAGCGACGCCCACGCGTACGCCTGCAGCCAGCCGGTCGTCATCTCGAGATGCTTCGCACCAACGCCGATGCCGAGCAGACCATCGCGCCACGCGAAGTCGGGCGAGACATACTCGGAGCCGGCGGCACCGAGGCACGGCGACACCGCGAGCTCGCCGGCCGACTCCTGGCAGGCCGACGCGAGATCCGCCGAGTAGTAGAGCTGGTCGTCGAGGTAGAGACCGTTCGGCGTGTAGTAGAGCGAGTTGTCGAACACGAGCCGCTGGCCGAAGCCGGCGCGGTACGTTCCCGCGATCGCGGTGACGTCCTTGTTCTCGAACTTCACGTACGCCTTCGGCAGGTGCACCTGGTTCGAGCGCGGCTCGGCGAGTAGCGCGCCGCGGTTCGGATCGTAGACCGCGTCGCCAACCTCGAGGCGCGTGTTCGTCAGCGCGAAGCCGGCCATCAGATAGCGCAGGGCGGTGAACCGCGCGCGGATCGCGATCGGCGGCACGAGCGGGTCGGTCGGCTGGAACGGCGCGAAGTCGTGCGGTTCTGCGCGGGTCATCGCGCGGACCCAGCCGTGCACGGTCAGCGGGTCTTCGCCGGGCTTGCGCACGACGATGAACGACGAGATCGCGAGCAGCTTCTCCTCGGAGAGCGCGCCTGCGGCAACGAGCTCCGCGGGGTCGGCGATCCTGCCCTTCTGCAGATCGCGATACGCGATGATCGCGTCGACATCCTCGTAGGTCAGGTTCGGCAGCGTGTAGAGCTCGTTGCGATCGGCTTTCGCGAGGTCGACACCGCGCGTGAGCAGATCGAGGAGCTCGTTGTACGTGTCATCGGTGATCGTGCCGGCCGCGAGCAGATCCTGGAGGTCCGCCTCGTCGTCGATGTCGATGAACGTCTCGTAGGGAATGGCGTGTGCCGTCTGCACGCCAAGCAGCAGCACCCCGGTCGCTAGCAACAGCCGCTTTTGCACTGCACCCAAAACGCTATCGCATTACGGCGCCTACGTGCACGCCGGTGGCAACGGATTGCACGCGCTCCACAGGCCGCGTCGCGCCGTCTTGGCGTCGAGCTGCAGCGCGTTGAACTCCTCGACGCGGGATTGACCGTTCGGTGGGATGTACAGCACGCACGCGAATCCGTTCCGCACGAGCAGCGAGTTGACTTCCTGGCCGTCGACGGTGACGTAGGCGAGCGTGCGCCCATACCGGTCGGTGCATTGCTCGTCGAAGCTGAGCTGCACGGTCTTGTTGAGCACGAGGTCGGTGTTGTACTGCAGCGCGTTCGGTCCGTAGCAATCGTCGACAGAACCGGTTGTCTCCGGTGTGTCGACCATCAGGTAGCGGATCTTCACGCCGCTCTCGAGCTCGATCGTGTCGCCGTCGATGACGCGCGTGACCTTGCCCTCGGTATCGCCGCACGGCGAGCCACCACATCCCGACGCAACCCCGAGCGAGAAGCCTGCAAGCAGCGCGGCGCGCGTCACATGCACGCGTTGGCTGCCTTCGGCGTGCCCTTGTTCATCGCCGTGCCGTAGTCGGTGAGCGCCGGGCAGAAGTTCGCGAACGAGTCGTTGTCCGTCGTCGTGAGATTAGTGGGCTTGAGCTGCGCGGACACACCGTCGGCAGTTGCCGTCGACGGCCAGCCGTTTGCCGTCGTGTACACGACCGCGTCGTAGACCGTCGTGCACGTGACTGGTGTGCCCGTGCACGTCGTCGGATCGCTGACCTGGATGTCGCCGTTGCCGTTGACGAGCGCGACGCTGAACGTCGCATCGGGCGTCGGCAGGCCACCGTTCATCGCCGGGTCGGCACTGTGCGCGAGCAGCGCGTATGCACCGGGTGCGACCGGCTTGCACGCCGCCGAGTTGATTACGTTTGGCATCGACGCGCTCGAGACGCGGCCGACGCCGAGGCCGTTGAGGTCGAACGACGCGGTGCCGACGTTCGTGACTTCGAACCACTCCTGGCCGGGCTCGGCCTTCGGGTTCGGCATGATCTCGGAGATCACGAGCGCGTTCGCCGCGGGCTTCACGATCGCGCGCAGCGTACCGCCGTCGTCGCACATGCCCGGTGGCGGCAGCATCGTGCACTGGCCGTTGACCATGCCCGGCGTACCGAAGTCGCCGAGGCCGTACGTCGCGGTCGCGTCGCAGAAGTTCGACGAATTGTCGTTCGACGTCGCATCGGTGAGATCGGGATCGAGCTGCAGTGCCTTGCCGGTCGTCGACTTCGTCCACGAGATCGCGTCGATCACCGTCGATCCGGACAGGACCTGGACGTCGCCGGGCGAGGTCGCCGAGCCGGCCACCATCGAGAATCCGAACGTGCCGACTGCACCGGTAACGCCGCCGTTCATGCTCGAATCGACCGACTTCGCGAACACGACGTAGTCACCGGTGTCGACGTGGATGCACGTCGGCGAGCTGATCGTCGTCGGATTCGACGTATCGCCTGCGCGATCGAGACCGAGGCCGTTGAGATCGAACGCTGCGAGCGCCTTCGCCTCGAACCATTCACCCGCGGTGTCCGAGACCTTCGACGGGCTCGGCATCACCTCGGTGATCACGAGCTCGCCTGGGGCCGGCGATACGACAGGACGCATCGAGCCGCCATCGCTGCACGCACCGGAGATGACCGGCGCGCAATCGTTGTCCTGACCCGGCGTGCCGAAGTTGTTCGGCTCGAACTCGGTGTCGTGGCCTTCGCACCAGTTCGCGAGGTCGTCGTTCGCGGTGTAGTCGGGCGGACCGAGGTTCGACAGCTGGCGCGAGTGACCGCTCTTGACGAGCTCGTACTGCGCCGAATCGATCTCCTTGTCACCGCACTTGAGCGCGAGCTTGCCGCCGTCCGAATTGAAGAAGTCGCCGAGGTCGGCCGAGTAGCCGTAATCGACGTACGCGGGCACGAGGTCCGACGTCGAGTTGCCGAGCGTGAAGTACTGGCCCGGCGCGATCGTCACGTCGGTCATCGTGTGCGACTGCGCTTTCGACCCGTCGGGACGGCTGTGCACGACCGTGAGGCCCTCGAGCGAGAGCGGGCGATCGGAGTTGTTGTAGACCTCGAACCACTCCTTGCCATCGTCGGTGCCCGTGCCACCGGTCGGTGCCGCGTAGTCGGCGAAGACTTCGGTGATGACGAGGTCGCCGGCGAGCAGGTCGTCTTTGCACGGGCCGCTGGAGCTATCAGGGCCGCACGCGGCGAACGCTGCGACCAGTGCAGCAGCTAGGCAAGCGAAGCGCATCTGCATACGATAAATCATCGGGTGTTGCTGCTGGTTGGAATTGCTGGGGGAGTGGGGGCCGGGCCGGGCGGTTTAGCTGGCGCCGGTGGTTTGCCTGGAGGTACCTGAGAGACCCGGACCTGCGATGCGCGATCGATCACGATCTGGACCACTTTTTTATGGTTGTGCGGGTTCTCGTAGATCGTCGGGACACCGGTGATCCAGACGAACTCGCCTTTCTGCTCGGCGATATTCGATTGCACGAACACGTCACGATCGAAAAACACGAGCGGAAAATCGGAGAACTGTTGGCGTGACAGCGTCACACGCGTCGGGCCCTTCTCGCCGATCCGCACGTCGCCGACGGTGCCGAGCACGTTGACCTCTTTACCGACGAGGTCCTCGAGCTGCTTCGTCGCGTCCCAGTGCGTGATGTCGACGTAGTTCGCCTTGCCTTCGCCCTCGGTGCGGAACTGCGCGACGAAGTCACCGCGCGCGTTCCACCACGCGAGCCGCTCGTCGTAATCGGGATACGCCATCACGCCGTCCGCCCAGATGCCGCGCTTGGCTTTGCGTGCTTCCTCCTGCGCCTCGACGAATTCCTTGTGGAAGCGGCGTGACTGGCCGTACTTCGGGAAGTACGGGCCCATGCCCGCGCGCACGGCCTCGATGTTGTAGTTGACCCACGTGCCGTTGCGGTTGACGAACACGTACGCGAGGTAGCGCTGATAGCGATCGCGGATCTCGGCAGGGTGATCGCGCTCGAGCCGCACCTTGTCGGAACCGGAGAAGAATTTCTCGGCGAAGTGCTTCGCGTCCTCGCCGAGCGGCGTCGCGAACTTCACGGGGCGCGGTGAGTTGCCGCGCTTCATCGCCATGTACTGCGGCCAGCCGCCTTCGAACGCGCGGCGATCACCTTCGCTCTTGAACGTCTCCTCGGTGTCGACGCCGAGCAGACGCAGCGAGCTGTCGAGACCGTCGACGCGAATCGTGTCACCGTCGGTGATCTTGGTGACGCGGAACTCGCCGATGACGAGGCCCGGCGTCTCGAGCTTGAGCAGCGACTTCTGCGCGGCCTTGCGCGTGTACCGATCGGAATGCCCGCCACACCCGACGAGCGCGAGAGCGGCGATGACTGCGAGACGCTTCATGGACATGCTGGGTTCGCCTGCCTCGGAGTGCCTTCCGGCGTCGGATTGACGCACCAGTTGGCAGGGTTGTCGTTGGCGTCGACGTCGGGCGTGACGCCAAGCGAGTACGTGCCGGTGTCGGGCAACACGTCGTAGACCGCGCGGTCGATCAGCGTGCCGCACGCTTCGACGTCGACCGCGGCCGCCGGCAAGAAGCCCTGGTGGAAGTCCATCGCGAAGCCGTAGTCGATCGCGGCCGGCTTGGTGTCGTCGTCGTAGGACAGGCCGAGCGTGACGTAACCACCGCCGGGGACGGTCAGCGACCGGCGCACGATGATCGGCACCTCGGAGCTGCCGTCCTTCTTGCGAAACCGGATCTTGGTCCCTTCGAGATCGACGGTGGCGCCCGACGCGTTGAACAGCTCGACCCAGATGCCGAGGGAATCTTCCGGGCTCTGCTCGCCGCGGAGCTCGGTGACGATGAGGTCGCCTCGCTCGATCGGCGGACACTCAGCAGGAGCAGGCTCGCGGACGCAGCCCACGGCCAAGACGACGGTGAGCCCGATCACTCGCACCCGAGTACTGTAACGCAGGATATGCTCGCAGGTCATGACGACCGGAGCACCTCCGCCTATGCAACCTCCTGTGGGCGGTGGTTATCCGCCGTCGACGCCGGCTGCAGCGCCAAAGCCTGCGGATCCTGCAAGGTCTGCGGCGATCATGCTCGTGATCGCGGCGGTGCTGATCCTGATCGGCACGGTGTCGAAGAACTGGGTCTCGGGCGGCCGCGGCTCGCGTGACATCCATATCGGCCCGATGGGCGGCGAGGCGTGCATGAGTGGAGCCTGCGTCGACATTCCGACGCGCGGCATCGACGGTGACATCGAAGCGATCATGGTGCTCGCGCTGATCAGTGGCTTCGCGTCAGCTGCAGCGGCGGGCACCTTCGGCGGTATGGCGCTCGCCGGCAAGACCGACAAGATTCCGCTGCCACCGCGCCTCGCGCAGATGGCGTTCGGCCTCGCCGCGTTCTCGATGACGTTCTTCGTGATCCGGATGATCAGCGAGAAGGGCGAGCTCAGCTGGGCAGGGTTTCCTGCGATCGGCGGCGTGATCCTCGCCGGCGTGGGCCTCAAGAAGCTGACGCCGTTCCTCGCCGCGAAACCCTCAGTGCCGCCGGGCGCGCAGCAACAGTTCGCGAACCAACAGCCGTACGGCAACCAATCACAACCGATGCAGCCATACGGCCAGCAATCGCAACCGATGCAGCCATACGCGAACCAGTCGCAGCCGATGGCAGCGCCGCAGCAACCGCCACCAGGCGCAGCACCCATTCACAACTGCCCGCGCTGCGGCACGCAGCTGCACTGGGTCGCGCAATATCAGCGCTGGTTCTGTCCGCGCGAGCAGCAGTACGTGTGAGCGTCGACAAGCTCCGCACGCTCGAGGAGCTGCTCGTGTGGTGTCGCGCACACCGCGCGGATCTCGTCGACGTCGTCGTCCAGGACGAATTCACGCACGACGTGATCGTTCGGGAAGCTGACGACACGTATCTGTGCTTCGACACGACCTGACTCGGCGCCATCAATGGCGTCTCCGGGTGGGACCACAGACCGACCGCCGACGAGCTACTCGACGCGCGGGTGGCGCGCGGCTGGACGGCGACGCCAACCGGAACAGTCGACGGCCCCGTCGTGCTCGGGCATGCTACTTGTAGATTCCGATGACGCTGCGCAGTTTCGGTCTGTGTGGGCTTCTGCTTGCTGCGTGCAGCGAAGGCGGCAGCAGCGAGATGCACACCGACGCGCGGCCGATTCCCGATGCGCACGATCAGATCGACGGGTCGTCGCAGGTGCCCTATCGCCATGCGATCGCGCTCGACGGCGTCGATGACTTCGCGCTCGTCGACCAATTCGCGACGACGTCTGCGAGCTTCGAAGCGCGCGTGACGTGGGACGAGAAGAACATCTACGTCGGCTACTCGGGGCCCGACCTCATGACGTCCACGAGCGACGCGAACACGAAGTGGCTGTTCGTGTATCTCGACACGAAGCCGGGCGGCGAAGCGCAGAGCGAGCTGTACAACACGCAGCGCGCGACGTTCCCG
>DASUFX010000759.1:0-12480 GCA_036274355.1 Kofleriaceae bacterium
AAGTCGCCGGTCGTCGCGTCGTGCTCCCACAGCTTCGTGCCGGCGGGCGGCTTGCGGTGCGTGAGCGAGAACGGTGCGACAAGCCCGATCGACTTGGGCGGCGCGACCTCTTTCCACTTCGCGACTACACCCGATTTCACCGGTCCCGCAAACAGGGCGGTTAGCTCGAGATACGACAGCTCGCGAAAGTAGCGATCGCGCTCGACGCGCGCAGGAACATCGACGGTACCGATGCGAATTGCGTCGATCTGGTCAGAGGCTTCCTCGTCGGAGGATTCCTCGTCGTTGTTGTCGGTTGCGTCCGTCAGAGGGGCCTCGTATGGTGCCGGCGCACGCTACGTTGTCGTCGGCACTGGTGCAAGGAGGAGCCCATGAAGTTCTTCATCGATACCGCAGATATCAAAGAAATCCGTGAAGCCGCGGCGATGGGCCTCGTCGATGGCGTCACGACGAACCCGTCTCTCGTCGCGAAGACCGGCCGCAAGTTCCGCGATGTGCTGCTCGAGATCTGCGACATCGTGAAGGGCCCGGTTTCTGCCGAGGTCGTCACGCTCACGCACGACGAGATGATGAAAGAAGCGCGCGAGCTCGCGAAGCTGCGCGGCAACATCGTCGTCAAGATTCCGCTGATCCCCGAAGGGCTCAAGGCGGTTCGGACCTGCTCCGAAGAAGGCATCAAGACGAACGTCACGCTGTGCTTCTCGGCCACGCAGGCGCTGCTCGCGGCGAAGGCCGGCGCGTCGTACATCTCGCCGTTCGTCGGCCGCCTCGATGACATCTCGACCGATGGCATGCAGCTGATCGGCGAGATCATCGAGATCTACGACAACTACAGCTTCGCGACCGAAGTGCTCGTCGCGTCGGTGCGCCATCCGATGCACGTGCATCAGGCGGCGCGCATGGGCGCGCACGTGGCGACATGTCCACTGTCGGTGCTGCTCCAGCTCACGAAGCATCCGCTCACGGACATCGGGCTCGCGAAGTTCCTCGACGACTGGAAAAAAGTTCCGCAGTGAGTGACCGGCGCGCGTTCTCGGTCGCGATCTACGCGCGGCGTGGTGATCGCGTGCTCGTCATCGAGCATCGCCGGCTGAAGACGTGGCTGCCGATCGGCGGCGAGCTCGAGCCAGGCGAGACCCCGCTCGAAGCCGCGGTGCGCGAGCTGCGCGAGGAGACCGGGCTGGTCGGCATGTGGCGGCCGCTCGCGGACGCGCTCGACGGCGTGCCGACCGGGCTCATCGGCTACGAGGAGCACATGGCCGGAAGCAAAGGCCTGCACATGAACTTCGTGTTCGTCTGCGAGATCGCTGCGGGCGACGACGTGAAGCCGAACGACGAGTTCGGCGCCTGGCGATGGGTGAACCGGGCCGAGCTCGATCGCCTGGAGTCCCCGCTCAACGTCAGGCAATTCGGCTATGTGGCGCTCGACGCGCGGTTTGCCTAGGGCTCACGAAATGTGGCTGTAGCGTCGCCTGGGCTGGTCCTGGTAGACACGGCTGGGTATGCGGATCCGGCAGCACGTCAATCCGACGGATCTGTTCTTCGAAACGTTTCGAGGACAGAAGCCGGACCTCGATCCTGCGCGGGAGCTCGAGGTCGAGATCGGATGCGCCGAAGCGCAGTTCTTGTTCGAACGTGCCGAGCACGATCGGTCGCGCCACTACGTCGGCCTCGAGATTCGCGAAGACCTCGTGCACTGGGTCAACAACAAGGCACGCGTGAGTGGCGCCCCGGTGCAGGCGGTGTTCTGTCACGCGCAGCTGCACACGAAGTTGATCTTTCCGCGCAGCGCGGCGCAGCGCGTGTACGTGAACTTTCCTGATCCGTGGTTCAAACGCCGTCACCACGTACGCCGCATGGTCGACAGCGTGCTTGCCGAGCAGATCGCGTATCTGTTGCGCCCCGGTGGCGAGCTGTTCGTGCAGACCGATGTCTGGGACATCGCGATCGATGCGATGGCTGCATTCGATGGCGATGATCGCTTCCTCAACGTCGACGACGAATGGACGTTCTGGAAGCGCGGCAATCCGTACGGCGTGCGGTCGTGGCGCGAACAGAATGCCGAGGAGACCGGCCTTCCGATCTGGCGCATCTGGTATCGCCGCCTGTAGGAGTGCGTGGCGCATAGCGCCGATGAGTCGCGTCTGCCGCTTCGCGGCTCCCAGAGGAACGCGAAGGCCCCAAGACGCCAAGAACGCCAGAAGAAAGGTTTCGGGATCGCGTTCTGCTCGCACGACCGCGTCTGCAGACCGCGTCGAAGACCGACCTTCTGGTGGCGTCCTCGGCGGCTTGGCTTCTTGGTGTTCGATCTGGAACACGTTGTGCCGCGACGAAGGCGCCATTCGGCCCCGACGGCACAGGACCACTGCGCTCGGAATCGCGCGTTTCGGACTCGAGGTTCACGCGTGGTCGAGTACCTGCGCTTGCTTGATGCGATCGATGCGGAACTGACGATCGTCGTTCTTCTCGAGATCGACGCAATTGAGCAGCGTGATCGAGCGCTCGAATACGAGCGCCTTGATCCGCACGATGCGTGGGCTCATCTGCCACTGGCTCTTCGCGTAGACGATGCGCAGCGGCCGTGACTCGAACCACGCGGTCTCGATCGCCTCGCGCACGGCTGGCGGCACCGGGAGCGCGGGCACGCCCACGAACTGCAGCTGGCCGACGAGTGTGAGCAGCTCGCGCTGTGCGGACGTCGTGAGCGCGGCGCGCACCTTGTCGGCCGCGCGCTCGATCGCTTTCGGAAACGGAATGATTCGCTGCTCGAGCACGAAGCGCGTCATCGCGACCAGCAGCGCCGCCTCGCGTGCAGTGAAGTTGACCGGCGGGAGCTGATAGTTCTTGTCGAGCGCGTAGCCACCGCCGCGGCCGCGGTCGGCTTTGATCGGCATGCCGGCGTCCTGCAATGCTTCGAGATCCCGGTAGATCGTTCGCAGCGTCACGTTGAACCGCTGGGCGAGCTCCGCCGCGGTCACTCCCGTACGACGCGCCCTCAGCGCTTCGGCGATCGCGAACAGCCTGCTCTTCTTCCGCATGAAAGCTGACAAAAGGCTGTCACAAAGGGGCGCCAAGCTCCAGGTCGAAAGGAACAAACCAATGACTCTCGATCTGACCCGCAAGCTTCCCCGTCCCATCGGCCACCACACGATCACCCCCGGCTTCAGCGTCCCGCATGCCGCCAAGGTGATCGACTTCCTCCAGCGCGCATTCGGCGGCGAGACTGTCGATCGCTATGACGGCCCGAACGGTGTGGTGTTCCACGCCGAGGTCAAGATCGGTGACTCGGTCGTCATGCTGGGCGACGCGAGCAAGGATCACCCGGCGCTGCCGGGCGGCTTCTCGCTCTATGTCGATACCGGCGAGGCAGTCGACACCACGTACAAGCGTGCGCTCGCAGCGGGCGCCGTTTCCGAGATGGAACCGCAGAACCAGTTCTACGGCTATCGCAGCGCGACGGTGCGCGATGTCGGCGGCAACAAGTGGACGATCTGCGCGGTCGTCGAAGACCTGACGCGCGCCGAGATCGACAAGCGCATGGCGTCGATGCCGAAGCAATGAGCAACGAATGAGCAAGGACGACCGCATTCATCGAGCCTGGTGGTTGTGGCTCGCGCAAGGAGCAAACAATGAAACTGCATTACGGACCCCTGTCGTCGAGCTCGCGCCGCGTACGGATCACGGCGAAGCTCCTCGGAATCAACCTCGAAGAAATCTCCGTCGATCTGCGTGATCCCGCGCACCGTGCTGAGCTCGTCAAGCTCAACCCGAACAGCAAGGTGCCTGTTCTCGTCGACGGCAACTTCGTGCTGTGGGAGTCGATCGCGATCATGCAGTACTTCTGCGATCACACGCCCAGCCAGAAGCTGTACCCGACCGACGCGCGCGAGCGTGCCGAGGTCAATCGCTGGCTGTCGTGGGGGCAGGCGCACTGGGCGCCCGCGATCGGCGGCATCAGCTGGGAGAACGTGTGGAAGAAGCTGGCGATCGGTGGTGCGCCTGATCCCGATCAGGTGAAGCGCCAGGAGACGTTCTTCAACCAGTTCGCCACGGTGCTCGACGGACATCTGGCGAATCGGCTGTGGCTCGCGGGCGAGACGCTGACGCTCGCCGACATTGCCGTCGGCACGCCGCTGATGATGACGAAGCTGGCGCGGCTGCCGCTTCGCCCGTACGAACACGTGCAAGCGTGGTTCGCTCGGATCGGTGCCCTGCCCGAATGGCAGGCGACCGAGCCGCCGCAGCTTGCGATGCTCGAAGCAGCGTCCGAAACCTCCCGGGGCAGCTGAGGCGTGGGCCGTGCGCGCGAAAGACGCTAGAGTCCCTGCCGTGGCGAACTACCGCGGCAAGAAGGCCCGGCGCAGCGACGAGAGCACACCTCCGCCGCCGCTACCCGCGCGTACGGCCTCGTCCTTCAAGCTGAAGGCGCCATTTCCGCCGGCCGGCGATCAGCCGAAGGCGATCCGCGAGCTGACCGAAGGTCTCAAGCGCGGCGATGAAGCGCAGGTGCTGCTCGGCATCACCGGCTCCGGCAAGACGTACTCGGTCGCAAACGTGATCGCGGCGACCGACCGGCCGACGCTGATCATCGCGCACAACAAGATCCTCGCGGCGCAGCTCTACGGCGAGTTCAAGGAGCTGTTTCCCGAGAACGCCGTCCACTACTTCGTCAGCTACTACGATTACTACCAGCCCGAAGCGTACGTTCCGACGACCGACACGTTCATCGAGAAGGACTCGATCGTCAACGAAGAGATCGATCGGATGCGTCACGCGGCCACGTTTGCGCTGCTGTCGCGCCGCGACGTGATCATCGTGGCGTCGGTCTCGTGCATCTACGGTATCGGCGAGCGTGAGACGTACGCCTCGATGACGGCCGAGCTCGATGTCGGCACGTCGATCGACCGCGACTCGGTGCTGCGCCGCCTCGTCGAGCTGCAGTACGAGCGCAACGACCTCGATTTCCATCGCGGCACGTTCCGCGTGCGTGGCGACACCGTCGAGGTGTTCCCGGCATACGAAGCCGACACGGCGATTCGCATCGAGTGGTGGGGCGATCAGATCGAAGCGATGAGCGAGATCGATCCGCTCCGCGGCGGTGTGAAGCGCAAGCTCGAACGCAGCGTGATCTTTGCGGCCTCGCACTACGCGACACCCGGCGACACGATGCGCCGCGCGTGCGAGTCGATTCGCCAGGAGCTCAAGGTCCGGCTCGAAGAGCTGTCCCGCGACGGCAAGCTGCTCGAACGCCAGCGCCTCGAGCAACGCACGATGTACGACCTCGAATCGATCGAGCAGATGGGCTTCTGCTCGGGCATCGAGAATTACTCGCGCCACCTCACGGGGCGCAACGCCGGCGAGCCACCGCCGACGCTGATGGATTACTTCCCCGACGATTACTTGCTGATCGTCGACGAGTCGCACCAGACGGTTCCGCAGATCGGCGCGATGTACAACGGCGATCGCTCGCGCAAGGAGACGCTCGTCGAGTACGGCTTCCGGCTGCCGAGCGCGCTCGACAACCGGCCGCTGCGTTTCGACGAGTGGCGGCAGCGCGCGAAGCAAACGATCTACGTGTCGGCGACGCCGGCCGAGTGGGAGCTCAACGAGGCGAAGGGCATCGTCGTCGAGCAGATCATCCGGCCGACCGGCCTGCTCGATCCCGAGGTCGAAGTGCGTCCGGTCGCGCATCAGGTCGACGACCTGCTCGCCGAGATCCGCGAGCGCACCGGCCAGGGCGACAAGGTGCTGGTCACCACGCTGACGAAGCGCATGGCCGAGGACCTCACCGAGTACTACCGAGAGATCGGGGTCAAGGTTCGCTACCTGCACTCCGACGTCGACACGCTCGAGCGCATCCAGATCATTCGCGACCTGCGGCGCGGTGAGTTCGACGTGCTCGTCGGTATCAACCTACTTCGCGAAGGTCTCGATATCCCCGAGGTGTCGCTCGTCGGCATCCTGGACGCTGACAAGGAAGGCTTCTTGCGCAGCGAGCGCTCGCTGATCCAGACGATCGGCCGCGCCGCGCGCAACATCCGCGGCCGCGTGCTGCTCTACGCCGACAAGGAGACCGATTCGATTCGCGATGCGGTCGGCGAGACCCGGCGCCGGCGCGGCGTCCAGGAGCTGTTCAACAAGGAGCACGGCATCACGCCGAAGTCGGCGAGTCGCGCGATCATGGACATCCAGGTCGCCGAACCGATTCCGAAGAAGGGCCAGCGCTCGATGCAGCTCGCGGCGATCGATCTGAAGAAGATCGACGATATCGACTCGCTGCGCGCGGCGATCGACAAGCTGCGTGCCGAGATGCGCCAAGCCGCTGCGGACCTCGAGTTCGAGAAAGCGGCTGCGTTGCGCGACAAGGCACGCGAGCTCGAGCAACTCGAGTTGCAGATGCGCTGAGGCGATGAGTAGGGACCCGATGCATGCCCTGCATGTGGTTCGCGCGTCGCTGCGGCGCGGCCTCTACGCCGTCCTCGATCGCGACGACGAGCAGCTCGCGCGCACGCTGGTCGGCGCAGGCGCGCAGGTATTACAGATTCGCATCAAGCCAGGAGCTGTCGACGACATCGTGCGCGTCGCGCGGATGGCGCGTCGCGTGTGCAACGACGCCGGCGCGCACCTGATCGTGAACGATCGGATCGATATCGCGCTCGCGGTCGGCGCAGATGGCGTGCACCTCGGGCAAACCGACATTCCGCTCGCCGATGCATGCGCGCTGGTCGGCACCCGTCTCGCGATCGGCATCTCGACGCACAACCTCGACCAGGTGCGCGCAGCGGTGCAACTCGCGCCCGCCTACATCGCATACGGTCCGGTCTTCCCGACCACGACCAAGGCAACTCCCGATCCGGTGCAAGGCATCCCGGCGCTGCGTGCCGCGGTCAAAGCGGCCGGGGACATTCCCGTGGTGGCAATCGGCGGCATCACGCCTGTCAACTCGCGCGCTGTCTATGGGGCGCGCGCGGCGTCGATCTGCGCGATCCGTGCGGTCAATTCCGCCCCTGATGTCGCCGCCGCCGTTCGGGCGTTTCGCGGATGCTCGCCATGGCTGAAAAACACTGGGACCTACGGCATATTGCGCTACGGTCCTGCCTCGGTTCACCTTGAATAATTCGCGGCCTACGCCGTCCTAGCTCGACAGAGGAATCCGTCATGACCAAGCTCGGTATCTTCGCCTCCATCACCACGATCATCGTCTCGCTCGGCATCGCGACCATGACCTCGAGCGACGCACAAGCGGTCACGCCGTGCGTGACGACCGAGTTCAAGACCGAGCTCGCGAAGAGCGCGTGTGAGAAGGGCGGTCAGCCCGCGGCGAAGGACGCGATGAAGAAGTTCATGAAGGACGCGAAGATCAAGAGCTGCAATGCGTGCCACGCGAAGCTCGCGCCGAAGTACGAGCTCAAGAAGGACGCGCTCGAGCAGTTCACGAAGGCCGGCGGCAAGGCGCTTCCGGCGAAGTAAGCTCTACGAGCTGCAGCTGGCCTGGGTGGTCACAGCTACGAGCTGCACTTCGCTTTGTTCTTCAGCTCCTTCTTGATCGTAGCGTCGAGATCCTTTGACTGCTTCACGACATTCGACTTGCTGTACTTCTGCGCGATGAGGCCCAGGTACGTGCGCGCCTCGGTGCAGTTCTTGAGCTGCTGCGCGGCGAGCGCTGCGAAGTAGAGGCCGTCGTCGGCTAGATCGCTGGTGGGATACTTCTCGACGAGCGTCTGATACGCGGCGATCGCTTTGTCCCAGTCCTTCAAATTCGTGTACGCCTGGCCGCGGAAGTACGCCGCGTCGTCCGCGCGGGCGTGCGTCGGGAACGTCTGGTAGAGGCGCTTGTAGATGTCGAGCGCGTCGTTGTAGCGCGCCGCCTCGAATGCTTGGGTGCCGAGCTTCCACAGATCATCCGGGCTGCTGTTCGCGCTCGGCTTGCCGCTCTCGATCTGCGCGACGCGCTGTTCGAGCGAGTCCAAGCGCGCGTCGTTCTCCTTGCGGTACTTGTCGAACGCGACCTTGAGGTCGTTGATGTTCGTGTTGATGCCGACCATGAGGCCGTTCGCTTGGCGCAGGTCCGCCGACATCTTCTCGACATCGGCGCCGAGATCCGCGGTGTTGCGCTTGAGGATCTTCGACGCGTCTTCGAGCACGCTGTTGAGCTGTTTGATCTGCGTGTCGAGCTCTTGCTGCTTGCTATCGACCTTCGATTGCAACGCGTTGACGTCGCGCCGCAGCGCTTCGCCTTCGCTCTTCGTGGTGGTCCAGAAACAGCCGCCAAGAGCTGCGAGCCCGACCGCTGCGAGTAGTGATTTCAGCGCCATTTGAACTCCACGCGGCGATCCTTGTCATCGCCGAGGCCAGTGGACTCGGTCTCGCCTTTCGGCACGACCTGCAGCTTTGCCGGGTCGATCCCGAGCCGCGATAGATAGTCCGCGACGGATTGTGCACGACGTTCGCTGAGCGCGATGTTGTACTCCTCGGTGCCCGACGTATCGGTGTGTCCGAATACGAAGACGGACTGGGTCTTGTTCTTGTTCATGCACTGGTTGTTCTGCTCGAGCCGGTCGCGCTCGCTCGGCTGGATCGACGAGTCGTCGAACGCGAAGTAGATCGTCTGCAGCTGGCAGCCAGCGTCGATGTTGCTGCCGGCGCCCGTCTTGAGGCACAGCCCGTTCGTGCAGTCCTCGTCGTCGGCGCAGTCCTCGTTCTTCGTGCATTTCTTCGGGCGCTGGCACGCACCCGCCTCGCAACGACCGCCCGGACCGCACTCGCCGTCGGACGCGCAGGGCTTACACGAACCGGCCTGGCAGACCTGACCGAGCGGACACTGCTCGTCGTTGATGCACTGCTGCTTCGCGACGCAGGCGTTCGCCTTGCACGACTTGCCCTTCGGGCACTGCGAGTCGTCGCGGCACTCGACGCACTTGTTCGCGACGCAGACTTGGGCGTTCTTGCAGTCTTTGTCGCCTTTGCAGCCGGGTTGCTTCGGCTTACTGCCGCACGCGCAGAGCACCACCATCGCGAGGGTGGCGATCGCTACAGAGACCTTGCCCATGGCCTGAAACCTAAATGGGCGCAGCACGTTAGTCAAATCTGGTAGGGTCTGACGCGTGGCACGCAGCACGATTCTCGTCATCGACGACGAGCCCAACATCCTGACCACGGTCAGGCGCTCGCTCGAGCTCGAAGGCTATGCGGTCGAAGTTGCGGGGGGTGGTGCCGCCGGATTGGCCAAGCTCGTCGAGCACGACATCGATCTCGTGCTTCTCGACGTGATGATGCCGGGCGAAACCGGCCTCGAAGTACTCCCGAAGCTGCGCGCGGCCAAGCCCGACGTGATGGTCGTCATGATGTCGGGTAACGCCACGATCGAGACCGCGGTTCAGGCGACGAAGGGCGGCGCATTCGACTTCATCGAGAAGCCGCTGTCCGGCGACAAGCTGCTGATCACTGTCCAGAACACGCTCGCTTACGCGCGCCTGCGCTACGAGAACCAGCGCCTGCGCGGCCGTGCGCAGACCGACTTCGCGATGATCGGCAAGGGCGCCGCGATGCGAGGCATCTTCGACAAGGTCTCGAAGACCGCGCCGACGACGGGCCGCGTGCTCATCACCGGGGAGAACGGCACCGGCAAGGAGCTGGTCGCGCGCGCGATCCACGAGCACTCCAAGCGCGCCGACGGTCCGTTCGTGAAGCTCAATTGCGCGGCGATCCCGAGCGAGCTGATCGAGAGCGAGCTGTTCGGCCACGAGAAGGGCGCGTTCACCGGCGCCACCCAGCAGCGGCGCGGCAAGTTCGAGCTCGCCGACGGTGGCACGCTATTCCTCGACGAGGTTGGCGACATGAACCCGAACGCGCAGGCGAAGGTGCTGCGCGTGCTGCAAGAGAACGAGCTCGAGCGCGTGGGCGGCGGCGAGACGATCAAGGTCGACGTCCGCGTCGTCGCCGCAACGAACAAAGATCTGCAGGCCGAGATCGCGGCGTCGCGGTTCCGCGAGGACCTCTACTACCGCCTCGCGGTCGTGCCGATCGAGCTGCCGCCGCTGCGTGCTCGGCGCGAGGACATTCCGACGCTCGTCGAGCACTTCCTCGAGCAGGTGTGCGCTGACAACGATCGCCGCAAGAAGAAGGTCGCGTCGGGTGCGCTCACGCTGCTCATGCAGCACGACTGGCCCGGAAACGTGCGCGAGCTCAAGAATGTCGTCGAGCGCCTCGCGATCCTCACCGGCGATGCCGAGGTGATCACCGAAGCAGATGTCGGCGATGCGCTACCGCGCGTGAAGGCGGTAAAGAGCGAGTTCGCCCGCGGCACACCGTTCAAGGATCTCGTCGCCGCCGCGGAGCGCGACATCATCGTCGCGGCGCTCGATGCGAACGATCACCACGTGTCGAACACGGCACGCGAGCTCCAGCTCGAACGCAGCCATCTCTACAAGAAGATGCGCGCTCTCGGCATCGATCACCGCGCCGATACCGAAGAGCCCGACTAGCGGCGAGGCCCGCTGCGTGCGACGGCTTTCGGCAACGACGGCCGCGCAGCGCGGTACTCCGCGATCGTCAGCACGCCGGTCAGTGCGACCGCGAGCAGCGTCGCGATCATCGCAAACCAGAACGCGAACCGGATGCTCGAGCTGGCGAGCCCGGTGCTCGGATCGAGTGTCATCGCGACCGCTACCGCCGATCCCACGCCACCCAGCAAAGCCCCACGATAGCGAGACAGATAGTGCGCTGCCGTAGACCAAGTTTCGTTCACGATGCCTCTATCGTCGGTGATCGCGCGAGAGCGATCAAGCCGATCGTTCGAATCGTCGACGGAGATGTGACTAAACCGAGGTTCGGCGCCGGCGATCCGACGTGCACGTGCCCGTGCACGTGCACGTGTCACGTGTCACGTGCACGGAGACTGGCTGGCATCAAGCGTAGCCCGGAACATGCCCAAGAAGGTCTTCGCGCACGGGGACGCTGCGTCCCGATTTGTTCGCGCAACTACGCTCGGTCGGGAGAAGATCGCAGAGAGCACGTCCGCCGTTCGGCGGAGAGAGCGTGCACGTGCACGTGCACGTGTCACGTGTACGAAGACAGGCCGCCTCTGTGACTAGAACACGCAGGCCGACGTCGAGCCGTCAACCGTCGAGCACGTGCCGCCGCCAGGACACGACGGCGGCGTGCAGGTCTGATAGCAGCGCTGCACGTTGTCCGAGCCCATCGCGCACGCGAGACCTTCTTTGCAGTCTGGCGCGCCGGGTGCGCTTGCCCCGCACGTCGCACCGAGCACGCCGCGTGCGTCGTCGTAGACGGGGTAGAGGATGCGGGCACGGACGGCCGAGCCAGACGGGTCGGGCTCGAGGCCGCTCGAATCGTTCCAGGCCGCGGCAAACGCCTTGTCGTCGAGCGCGATGATCGACGGGTTGACCTGATCGCTGCCGGTCGACGTCGCGATCACGTACGGATCGCCGACGGGGACTCCGGTGGGGCGCAGGATACGACCGTAGACATCGCACGAGCCCGGGCCGGTCTCGCACTGGTGCCACACGACCATGAGCGCACCGTCGGAACGCTGCGCGATGCCGAACGCCTTGTCGGACGCGAAGTCCGAGCCGCTCTTGTCGGTGATCAGGATTGGTGAGCCCATCAGCGCGCCGGTCGCCGACACCCGATAGACCTCGATCTTGCCGGGACCCATGCCGCTGCTCGCTGCCCAGCGCACCGCGACCGCAAAGCCGGTCTGCCACGGCGAGATGCGCACGTGATCGACCTCGTCGGTCGCTGTCTTCGGGACGAGCACGGCCTCGGTGCCGACGAGCGTGCCGTTGTTCGCGCCCTGGCGAACGCGCACGTCACCGTCGACAACCCATGCGTAGAGAATCGCCGCGCCATTCGAGGCAACGTGCGAGCGCCGCGCGCCGAAGCTACCGCTCACCGTCGAGACCGTGAGCGGCGAGGGCGTCAGCGTCGTGCAGTCCGGCTTGACGATAATCGAGCGGACCACCTGCATCGAGGTGATGAAGGACTGCCAGGTCACCGCGAAGTTGCCGTTGGACAGCGGCGCTGCCGTGACGACGTCTGCTGCGTCGGTGGAGATCGAGAGCTGGCTCGCGGTACCGGCGCCCTGCTCGTTGAGCGCGCGACAGGCGACGCCTTGCGCGGTACCGACGGTGTCGAAGTAGTCCCACACGATCAGCGTGGTCAGCCCCGACGACGCGACGGCCGGAATCGTGCCCGACGTGGTCAGCGTGGTGGTCACGTTGAACTGCGTCGTACCGGCGCCGAGCTCGGTGCGCACGGGCGCGCCGTTCGTGTCGAATCGCCGCGCGATCACGTTGCAGGTGCTGCAGTCCTCGCGGAATGCGGTGGTCCAGGTGCCATTCGAGAGCGGCGCAAGCTGCAGCCCAACGGCCTCGAAGTCGTTCGAGAGGAACTGGTTGTTCGCGTAGATCGCGTTGACGACGAAGTCCGCGCTGTCGAGCATCACCGAGGCGGCGGCCG
>DASUFX010000760.1:0-2829 GCA_036274355.1 Kofleriaceae bacterium
GGAGGCATACCGCGACACGGGCAGTGGTTCGCCACAGCAATTGTTCAGCGTCACCGGCTGGGAGAACGACACGGTCTATTACGACCCGCCGATCGCGTTCTCGCCTGGCGACGTCCTCGATTACCACTGCGACTACGACAACCCGACGAGCGACTACTTCTTCGACGGCTTCTCGGCGCGCCACGACGAGATGTGTGTGACCGGCGGCGTCTACTGGCGCCACGGCGATCGTCTGCCGATCAGCGACGAAATCTCGTTCGGCCGAGGCATCGTCTACACGGGCTCCAAGTCGTGCTCGCAGGTCCAGGCCTGCGACGAGGCGATCGATTACTCGAACACGACCGTGCATCCGACGGCGTACGAGCAGTACGACATCTGCGTGCTGTCCGGTTGCCAGACAGGCGCGGAGGCTTACACGGCGTTCGACAATTGCCGCTACACCGGCTGCAAAGACCAGTGCTTCACGACGACGAGCGACGGTACCGTCATCGGCCTCAAGCTTACGGATGCTGCATGCACGTCGTGCGTCGATGCGATGTGCGCGGCCGAGCGCGACAGCTGCGGCACTGCGACGTGCCCGTAGCCGCCGGCGTCACTTCGGCTTGCACGCCTTCAGGTTCGAGTCGGTCACAGCGCTGCACGTGACATCGTCGCGGCCGCAGTCCCCGAGGTCATCACAGATTCTCAGGCACGAGAGGCCGAGCAGCGGCGCGTCGTCGCAGACCGATCCGTCTGGGCATTGCGCCGTCGATCCCGGCGACGAGCACGCGGTGGTGCAATAGCCGCCGGGAACCGACGAGCTGCAGCTCAGCGACTCGTCGCACACAGGTCTGTTTTGACCGCACCGCTCGCCAACATTGGTGGTGCTGCTGCAGCCGATCGCAACGACGAGGACGAGTACCGCCCGCATGGGCTCGATCTTACCTCGGCGCGGTCATCACCGACCGCGAATCCGCCGTCGCCGCACACTCCACGCAACCGCGATCACGAACAGCGGCCATGTAGCTCCGGGTTCCGTGCTGCGACAGCCACAGCCAGCGGGCGAGCTCGTCGGATCAATGCCCGCATCGCCGTTGATGCCGCCATCATCGCCGGTGGCCGGCGCTCCATCGCCAACGACCGGCGCACACGGATCGGCACTGGGACTCCCATTCCACGTCCCCGGCGTCGCGATCGCATAGAGGTTGTGAAGCAACATGTAATCCAGCCCGTGGTAGCGAATGCCTTCGCATCCGGGCGGACCGACGTATGCCTGCGCCTTGCCGCGGATGAACCGGTTATGCGTCGTGAAGCCATGCGGCGCCGGCCCATTCGGGCCAGGGCACGCGGGTTCGCCATCGCTCGGCAATTCGTCGAGCATGGCGCGGACGTGCGCGTTGACGTCGGGCGCCGTCGTGCAGAAGCCAACCGCATTGGGATGCAGCACGCGATGCAGGAGCGGATAGAGCCACCAGTCCTGACTCGCAGCCAGCGTCGCGATGACCTGCGGCGTATCGGCTTGGTACCCGTCGCCGACGGCCATGATCGCGAGCGCCATGTGCAGGTTGCTCTCGTTGCTGTACGTCGGGTTCGCCGGTTGGCGGAGCGTGTCCCAAACGGTTGACCACAACAGATCGGTCGTCGGCACGTAGCCGCCGTCGGTGACGAACGTTGCCGCGAGCGTCTCGCCAAACGAATAGCCGATCGTGTTGCTGCCGCGATTGACGGTCCGGTTGCCGCAGGCAGGATTGCGAATCACCCAATCGCCGTGCGCGTAGTGCTGCGTGATGCGCTGCGCCTGCTCGATCGCCCACGCGCGCAACGGCTTTCCGTGCACGACGACGCTCGCCGGCACGAGCGCGACGACGAGCGCGAGCCCGTGTTGCACGTGATAGACCTGATCCTGACTTTCTTCTTTGTTCGTCAGCGTCGGATCGACGAAGTCGGACTGGATCGTCGTGATGCCCGGGAAGTGGCTGTAGAAGTCGGCCGGAACGTCATCGCGCACGAAGAAACCGTTGAGCGCCGGTGTCGTCGTGCACGGACTCGGAAACGACGCATCTGCGACGGTGTCGAGCCGTTCGAGCGCGAGAAGCGCGTCGTAGAGCTCTTCGCGTGTCGATGCGAGTCGCGACGGATCGCCGTCGTCCGCGCCAGGAAACTGCGCCGGATTTGCGAGCATGTACTGCTCGGTCGCGAGCACGCCGAGATAGAACCCGAGCGCGATCGTGCCGTCGCCCCACTTCATGAGCCCGGCGCCATCGGTGCGTTCGGGCGCCGGCTCGCTCTGACCTGGCGCCGTTCCCACACTGACGAAGTCCGTCACCAGTCGCTGACGGAGCCGGTGATACTTCGCGAGATTCTGTGCCGTCGTATCGGCGTACGCTGGCGCGATAACGATCAACAGGGCTGCGAGCGCGACCACCGAACGCATGCCGACGTGAATGCCCGCTGGTGCGCGCGAACGCAACGACGAGCACGTGACGCCACGAGAACGTTACATCTCGCGCGCCCGCCGACAGAGGCCCGACCGTACGGCTTTCGCGGCCTTACTTGACGGCGACGAGATCGACCATCTCCAGTGTCGGCGGTGACGCGAGCAGCTCGTCCGCTTTGCCGAGCAGCGCCTGCGCGATCCGACCTTCGAGGTGTGCCTTACGCCCCGCCTCGTTCGCGAACGTGTCGAAGATTCCGAACCGGCGCGGACCGATCCGAAACGCGTACCAGGTGACCGTGGCGTTCTCCTGACGCGCAAGCGTTGCCGCGCTTGCGAGCAGCTCCGCGACGGCGGTCTCGGTGGTCGGCTTGGTTTCGAGGAGGGCGAGAATTCCGAGCTTCATGGCATGTCCT
>DASUFX010000761.1:0-8818 GCA_036274355.1 Kofleriaceae bacterium
CGACCTTGTTCTTCGAGATGAAGTACGCCCAGCCAACGTCACCGCGGTCGTTGAGCTTGAAGCCCTTCTTCTCGAACTTCTTCTGGAAGTACGGCCACATCTTGTCGGCGACGTAGTCGACCTCCTCGGCCGACTGGAACATCATCGGCAGCTCGAGCACGCGAATCGACTCGTCGATCATCGCGAGACCGATCGAGGTGACCGACGCGCCGTCGAGCTGGCCGAGCTTGATCTTGCGGACGAAGTCGCGCTCGTCGCCCATCTGCGCGCCGTCGAAGTACTTGAGCGTGACGCGGCCGCCGGTCTTGGTCTTGATCTCGCCTTGCGCCTTGTTGAGGACCTCCATCCACGGGCTACCCGACGGAGCGAGCGTCGCGAGGCGAATCTCGACGTTCTCCGCGCGAGCGGGCTGAGCCGACGCGAGGGCCGCTACGGCGGCGACAGAGAGCAGACTGGTCAACCTCATCATTGGAATAGCTCCTTCTCGTGCGAGAGATAACGGCGCGCCCGACGATGGGCGATTTCATTTGCAAGACGTTGCTCCGGCCAGATCGATGGCGCGGTGTTGAGAACCTCGACGAGGTTGTCGTGGAAGAACTTTTGGTCGTTGGTCTGCAGACCGACGCGATACGCCATGAAGGTCTTCGCGAGCAGGAACCTGTTCCCGCTGATCTCGAACGCCTTCTCGAACATGGCCTTCGCCTTGTCCGGCTCGCCGCCCATCGCCTTGCCCTTGGCCGAATAGATCATGCCGAGCGCGAGGTACGGCAGCGCCGCGTGCGCCTTGTTCGCCGGCGGGCCGCTCTTCTGATCGATCTCGATGACGCGCTCCATGATCCCCTGCACGGTACCGAGGTACGAGATCATCTCGATGCGCGTCAGGTTGTGATTGACGAGACCGCCGAGCGCGGCGCCCGCGAACATCAGCTCGAAGCGGTGCCCCTTGCCGGTGTCCTTGAGCAGCTTCGCGACCTCTTCGGGCGTCCCGAAGATTTCCTTCTGCCAGCGCTTACCGAGCAGCCTCAGCGAGAAGTTCAGGCAGCGGGTGAAGATGTGGGTCGAGCGATCGTTGTTGTATTCGATCGCCGGCAGGTCCTTGTTGAACTTCGCCAGCTCCCAGTCGTCCTCGACGAAGCCGGTGCCGTACTGGCAGTAGCCCTCCGCGAGGATCCGCTCGAGCCTCTCCTTGGCACCGCCGTTACCGAAGCCGCTGACCCAGAAGCCCTCGATCGTCTTGAGCGCGCCCGGGATCGCGTTGCGCGCGAGCTCGTAGTCAGATTCCTGCTGCAGGCTCGGCTGCGCTGCGGCGAGGACCTTCGAGGTCGAATTGACTGCGAGATCCTGCGGGCTGCACGCGGAAACGAGCGCAGTCGAAACAAATAGTAGAGACAGGCGCATTGGACGGAAGCTCCCCTTCGACGGTGGCGTGGGTCCCAGATTCACCCTGGACTGCACGTTGGTTTGGGGACGCTAAGTCAGTGAGAACCCAGAGTCAATTGGCCGGGGCGAATGCTACATTCGGCCGTAATGAGGGTATTGGCGCTGACGGCGACCCTCGCGACGGGACTCGCCGCGGGCTGCGATGCCAAGCGCGAGTCACTGCATCAGCGCCGCGACCCGGGTGCGCTCGTCGTCGCGCAAGCCGCCGACGTGATCGCGCTCGATCCGGTTCGCGCGACGGACAGCGAGTCGATCGAGGTCGGCGAGCTCTTGTTCGAGGGCCTCGTCGGCTGGAAGCCGGGCACGACCGAGATCGAGCCGCGGCTTGCCACCCAGTACCAGGTCTCCGACGACGGCATGACGTGGACGTTCAACCTGCGCTCGCACGTCCGCTTCCACGACGGCACGCCGATGGATGCCGAGGCCGTCGTGTTCTCGTTCGAACGTCTACTGGTCAAAGGCCACCCGCAGGCGCTCGGCGACGGTGGCAACTATTGGCGAGCCATGCTCAGCGACGTCGAGCGCGTCGTCGCGATCGATCCGCTGACAGTCGAGATCCGCACCCGGCGAAAGTACGCACCGCTGCTCGGCAACCTCGCGATGTACCCGATCGTGTCCCCCACTGCGGTGAAGAAGTGGGGCGCCAAGTTCGCCGACCACCCGGTCGGCACCGGGCCGTTCATGTTCGACGACTGGATCCGCGACTCGCGCGTCGTCGTCCGCCGCTTCGACGGGTACTGGGGACGTCCCGCCGGCCTGAACCAGATCGTGTTCCAGGTCGTCGTCGACGCGCGCCAGCGTCTCATCAACCTGGAGTCAGGCTCGGTCGACCTCGCGATGTCGATCCTTCCCGACGAGCAGCCCTTCGTCGAGCTGCATCCCGATCTCGATCTTCATCACGCTGCCGGTAACGACATCTCGTATCTCGCGCTCAACACCCAGCGGCCGCCGTTCGACGACGTCCGCGTGCGCCGCGCCGCGAACTACGCCGTCAACAAGGAGCCGATCGTGAAGCTCGGCTACCAGGGCAGGGCGATCGCTGCGGACACGCCGCTGCCGCCGTCGATGTGGGGGTACCACCAGCCGACGACGCGCTACCAGTACGATCCGGTCGCGGCGCGGCGCCTGCTCGCCGAGGCGGTGAACGACCACGCGTTCGACCCGGCGCAAGTCTACCGGCTGTACGCTCCGTCGACGCCGCGTCCGTATCTGCCGCAGCCCGAGCGCGTCGCGCGCTTTCTCCAGGCGTCGCTCGAACAGGTCGGCATCCACACCGAGCTCGTGCTGCTGCCGTATCCACAGTTCCGCGCCGCGGTGCAGGCCGGCGAACACGACATGTGCGTGTTCGGCTGGGTCGGCGACACCGGCGATCCGGACAACTTCCTCTACGTGCTGTTTCACACGAAGCAGTCGAGCACCGAGCTCGGCGCGCAGAACGTCGCGCTGTATCGCGATAAGGATGTCGACGACATGCTCGTGTCCGCGCAGGAGGCCTCCGACGAGGCAACGCGCAGTGCGCTCTACGCCGCCGTGCAGGACAAGCTCGCGTCCGACGCGCCGTGGGTACCGCTCGCGCACTCCGAGCTCGTCGTCGCCGGCCGCAAGGAGCTCGAACGCGTCGTGCTGTCGCCGACCGGTCACCCCGTTTACTCGCTGATCCGTCGGCGCGCGGAGGACCAGGACCGGTGACCGACGACCCGACGATCACGCCCGAGCCTCGGTACTCGGTGCGCAAGATCATCACCGACAAGATCCTCAAGATGCCGCGGCCGGTGGAGACCAAGCCGCCGCAGCTCAGGCTCCGGCTGCGCACGAAGCTCGTCATCGCGATGGCGTTCGCGGCGCTCGTGCCGGTGGCGATCGTCGCCACCATCGCGACGGGCGTGATCCTGTCGAGCCTCGAAGCCGGTCTGCGCGAAGACGGCGATCGACAGCTCACCGTCGGCTTGAACTTGATCCTGCGCTCGGTCGAGCGGCTCGGCGACGAGACGGTGCAGCTCGCGGAGTCGAGCGACCTCGCGTATGCGATGCACATCGGTCCGCCTGCGCTCGAGGCGTGGTTCGCGCGCGAGGGTGCGCACGTGCCATCGGCGCGCGTGCAGCTCGTCGATGCCAAGGGTGCGATCGTGTTCGACCGCGTGATCGGCGGTAACGACAAGCGGTTCATCGACGTCGGCATCAAGCCCGACGATCCGATGGTCCAGGCCGGCCAGACCTGGACGCGCACCGTGACGCTCGTCGCCGTCGGCGATCGCGTGATCGTGCGCGCGAGCTCGCCGGTCGTCGACACGAGCTTGTCGCTGCTCGGCGTCGCGATCCTGTCGCTGCCGCTCGACGGTGATTTCGCCGATAGCATCAAGGGCGCACTGTCTGCCGACGTCTTGATCGGCGGCACCGCAGGCCGGCTCGCGGTGACGTTCCGCAGCTCGCTCGGCCGCCGCGCTGAACCGATCGTGCTGTCCGACCAGGACCGCGCCGTCGTGCTCGACCGCGAGCGCGTGACGCGCGACCTCGACGTCACGTTCGAAAAGGGCGGCCACGAGGGCAACTACACGCTCGCGGCGACCGCGCTACTCGACAACCACGACAAGCCGGTCGGCATCGTCGCGGTGGCCGTCGATCGTGGGCCGCTCGCTGCGACGAAGGCGCTCGCGATTCGCTCGCTGATCATCGGTGGGCTCGGTGCCCTCGCGTTCGCGCTGTTGCTCGCGTTGTTCTGGTCGCGTCGCCTCGGCGCGCCGATCGCCGAGCTGCATCGCGGCGCGATCGCGGTGTCGCGCGGCGATCTCGATCACCGCATCGACATCCCGGGTGGCGACGAGCTCACCGACCTCGCCGATGCGTTCAACCAGATGACGTCGACACTGAAAGACAACCAGGCCCGCCTCGCCGCGCGCATGAAGGAAATCGTCGCGCTCCACGATGCAGGCCGCGCGGTGTCGTCGGTCATCGATCTCGATCAAGTGTCGCGCAAGATCGTCGACGCGGTCGCGCGCACGTTCGATGTCCAGCTCGCGACACTCTGGCTCGTGGAAGGCACCAAGCTCCGCGCGTCTGCGGCACGTGCCCGGCGCCCGGACGTCTCCGCCGTGCTCGCGACCGACGAAGCACTTCAGGCGGCCGAAGCGCTGCGCGACATCGTCGAGGAAGTCCGCGATGGCCGTTCGCTCGTCCGCACCGCACGAGGGTCGGTTCCGGGAGCGGGCCAGGATTCGGTGATCGCAGGCCCGATCGTGGCGCTCCCGCTCGAGCGCAAGAACCGCGTCGTTGGCGTGCTCGCGGTCGCACGTGCCGAGCAAGCGCGCGAGTTCTCCGACGCCGACCTCAACTTGCTCACGACGTTCGCCGATCAAGCCGGCGCTGCCGTCGAAAACGCGCAGCTCTATCAGGAAGTCCGCGGCGCGAGTGAAGAGCTCGAGAAGAAGGTGCGCCTGCGCACCGCCGAGCTGACTGCGATCAACACCGAGCTCGGCAAGGCGCTCGCCGATTTGCGCGAGACCCAGGCACAGCTGGTGTTATCGGAGCGCATGGCTGGTCTCGGCTTGCTGGTTGCCGGCGTCGCTCACGAGATCAACTCACCGACCGCCGCGATCCGCGGCTCGATCGACGGCCTCGCCACCGCTGCCGCGCGCGTCGCGCGTCACAACCTCCCGCCCGCGGTCGACGCGATGGTTGAATCGCTCGGTCCCATGCTCGCCGAGCGGCCGCTGATCACCGGCCTCTTCGCTCGGAAGGTCGCGCGCGAGCTCGCGACGGTGCTTGAAACGACCGGAATCGCCGATACGCAAACGATCGCGGCGGAGCTGGCGGACCTCAACGCCACGCAGGACGACGTCATGCGCTTTGTTACAGCGCTCGGTCACGAGCGTGCTCTCGCACCTCGTGCGATTGCGGCGCTAACCGATCATGTCTACTTGCATCGCACTGCGTCGACCGTGCGCCACGCGGTTGGCCAGATCCAACGCATCGTCGGTGCGCTGAAGAGCTACTCACACCTCGACCAACAGGCGACACGCACCGACGCCGATCTGCACGAGGGACTCGAGACGACGCTGGTGCTCTTGCACCATGCGCTGCGTGATATCGTTATCGAGCGTCGGTACGGGGTGTTGCCACGTGTACCGGTGTTCGTGGACGAGCTGAACCAGGTGTGGACGAACTTGATATCGAACGCCCAGCAGGCGCTCACCGGCAAGGGCACGATCGCGATCGAGACACTGGTGGATGGGGCGTGGGCGCTGGTCCGCGTGATCGATGACGGTCCGGGTGTGCCCGCCGATGCGTTGCCGCGCATCTTCGAGCCGTTCTTCACGACGAAACCGAAGGGCGAGGGCACCGGTCTTGGCCTTGGCATCGCGCGTCAGATCGTCGCCAAGCACGGTGGCGAGATGAAATGCGAATCGGAACCGGGGCGCACCGTGTTCGAGGTGCGGCTCCCGATCGAACCGGGGGCCAGCGCGTGAGTCGCAAGGAAGTCATCGTTTGCGTCGACGACGAAGAGGGCGTGCTCCGCGTGCTCCGCGCCCAGCTCGGTGCACGGTTCGGTCACGAAGCGCAGGTGCTGACCGCGCGCTCGGGTGACGAATCAGTCGCACTGTTCGACGAGCTGACGCGCGACGGCGAATCGATCGCGCTCGTGATCGCCGACCAGATCATGCCCGGCATGAAGGGCGTCGAGCTGCTCGAGATCGTCAACCGGCGGCTGCCGACGACGATGAAGATCCTGCTCACCGGCCAGGCCGGTCTCGATGCCGTGATCGACGCGATCAACCGCGCGCACCTGAACCAGTACATCTCGAAGCCATGGGACGAGACCGCGATCCTGCTCGCCGTGGAGAACCTCCTGCGCCAGTACCGCCTCGTCCACGAGAACCAGCAGCTGATCGCGTCGCTGTCGGCGAAGAACCAGGCGCTGCTCGAGATGAACCGCGAGCTCGAAGCGAAGATCCACGAGCGCACGCACGAGCTCGCCGAAGCGAACACACGCCTCGCGCAGCTCGCGGTCACCGACGGTCTCACCGGCCTGTACAACCACCGCCACCTCCACGAGCGGCTGTCGCTCGAGGTCGAGCGCAGTCAGCGCAGCGGATTGCCGCTGTCCCTGCTCATGCTCGACGTCGATCACTTCAAGCAGTTCAACGACACATTCGGCCACCCGGCCGGCGACGAAGTGCTGCGCCAACTCGCGCGCGTGCTCAACGACACCCGTCGCGCCAACGACGTCGTCGCGCGCTACGGCGGCGAAGAGTTCGCCGTGATTCTCGTCGACACCGCGAAGTTCACGGCCGCGAAGGTCGCCGAACGCGTGCGCGAGCGCATCGCCGCACACGACTTCTCGGACGCCGCACAGCGTGCTGGCAAAATCTCGGTCTCGATCGGCGTTGCGACGTTCCCCGATGACGGCGTCGATGCCGAAGGGCTGGTCCGCTCGGCCGACACCGCGCTGTACGCGGCGAAGCGTGCCGGCCGGAACCGGGTCGTGCTGTACACGGACGTCATGTCGAGCACGCCGTCCGTCGGCTGAGCGTGATAGGGTCACTCCCGCCCAAATGAGCGTGGAAGACATCGCCGTCGTCGGCGCCGGCAGCTACGGCAGCTGCCTCGCGATGTTGTTCGGCCGCGCGGGTCATCGCGTCAGCTTGTGGGCGCGTAACCCGGAGACGGCCGCGCAGATGCAGGAGTCGCGCGAGGCGCAGGCGTACCTGCCGGGACACAAGCTGCCCGACTCGGTGAAGGTGACGGCGGACCTCGAGGCCGCGGTGAAGGGCAAGCGGTTCATCGTCGGCGTCACGCCATCGCACGGCATCCGCGACGTGTTCGGGCGCGCGGCACAGTGGCTCGATCCCGACGCGATCGTGATCAACGCGAGCAAGGGTCTCGAAGAGAGCTCGCTGAAGACGATCGACGGTGTGTACGGTGACATTTTCCCGGCGCGCATCGCCGAGCGCGCGACGTACCTGTCGGGCCCGACGTTCGCGACCGAGATCGCGGCGGGCATGCCGGCGGCGATCGTGCTCGCCGGCCGCAGCGACGAGACCACGCAGCTCGCGCAGGCGGCGCTCACGACGCTGCACTTCCGCATCTATCGCACCGAGGATGTCATCGGCGTGCTGATGGGCGGCGCGC
The DNA here is from genome assembly GCA_036274355.1 of Kofleriaceae bacterium. Taxonomy (GTDB): domain Bacteria; phylum Myxococcota_A; class Polyangia; order Haliangiales; family Haliangiaceae; genus JABFXX01. The sequence goes on from DASUFX010000761.1 coordinate 7,567, forward strand.
TGAAGAACGTCATCGCGATCGGCGCCGGTATCTCCGACGGCCTTGGCTTTGGCTCGAACACCCGCGTCGCGCTGATGACGCGCGGGCTCGCCGAGATCACGCGTGTCGGCGTGGCGATGGGCGCGAACCCGATGACGTTCGCCGGACTGTCGGGCATGGGCGACCTCGTCCTGACGTGCTCCGGCGACGCGTCACGTAACCGGCGCGTCGGCCTCGCGCTCGGCCAGGGCAAGAAGATGGCCGACATCCTCGCCGAGATGCGCCAGGTCGCTGAGGGTGTAAAGACGGCGAAAGTGGCGAAGCAGCTCGCTGAGAAGATCGGTGTCGATGCGCCGATCATCGACGCGATGCACGCGATCATTCACGAAGGCGTGCCGGTGCGTGACGCGATCACGCGCCTGCTGTCGCGCCCGACGCGGTCGGAACGCGACTGACAGCCATGTTGGGCTACGTCCTCGACGACATCTTCGTGCAGCACCGCGCACCGTCGGGGCATCCCGAGCGTCCGGCACGCGCCGAAGCGATTCGGGATGCGTTGCTCGCGGCGAACATCGGATCGCGCGGCACGCACATCGCGACGCGGATGGCGACCGATCACGAGCTCGCCGCGGTGCACGGCGGTGCGTATCTCACGCAACTCGAGCGGCTCGTGCCCGGCAAGCAGGGCTGGCTCGATCCAGACACGTACTACTCGCCAGGGACGTGGGATGCGGCGCGTGCTGCAGCCGGCTCGGCGAGCGAGCTCGCGACGCGCGTGCTGTCGGGCGAGCTGACGCAAGGCCTCGCGGTCGTGCGGCCGCCAGGCCATCACGCGACGCGCGATCAGGCGATGGGCTTCTGCCTGCTCAACAACGTCGCAGTAGCGGCGGCAGCAGCGCGTGCAGCGGGTGCGGCTCGTGTCGCGATCGTCGACTGGGATGTCCACCATGGGAATGGAACGCAGGACATCTTCTGGAACGACCCGAACGTGCTGTACACGAGCGTGCACCAGTTCCCGTATTACCCGGGCAGCGGTGCACCGACGGAAATCGGCGGCACCGACGCGCGCGGCGCGACGATCAACGTCGGCTTGCCGGCGGGCAGCACCGACGCGGATTACCTCGCAGCGTTCGATCACGTGTTCATCCCGGCGCTCGCGCGGTTCAAGCCCGATCTGTTGATCGTGTCGGCCGGCTTCGACCCGTTCGAAGCCGATCCGCTTGCCGGCATGCGCGTCACCCACAACGGCTTCGCCGCGATGGCGCAGCGGCTG
>DASUFX010000762.1:0-2998 GCA_036274355.1 Kofleriaceae bacterium
CGTCGCGACGATGCCCAGGATCGCCAGCGCGGCTCCGGCGATCGCCACGCCGCCGCGGTTTCGCGACACGAAACGCGCCAGCCGCTGTCGGCGCGTGTAGTGATGCGCGAGTACAAGCTGGCCGGTCATGAACCGGCGTAGATCCGATGCGAGCTCGGCCGCAGTCGGATAGCGCATCGCGCGATCGCGTGCCATCGCCCGTTCGACGATGGCGGCGAGGTCGCGTGGCACCTCCGGTGGCAACTTCTCCGGCGTCGCATTCTTGACCCGGTCGAGGAGCGTCGCGAGGTCGGCGCCGCCATGCGGCGGTCGCCCCACGAGGACGTGATAGAGGATCGCGCCGATCGCGTAGACATCGGACTGCTGATCTGCGCGTTCGCCACGGGCCTGCTCCGGCGGCATGTAGCCCGGCGTTCCCATGACGGCGCCGACATGCGTCTCGCCGGGCGCGGGGCTCGTCGATCGGTGCACAGCCGGCGCGGTTTCCTTCTCATCGAGGCGGCGCGCGAGCCCCCAGTCGATCACGACGGTCTCGCCGAACGCGCCGCACAGCACGTTGTGTGGCTTGAGATCGCGATGGATCACGCGCTCGCCGTGCGCGTATGCGAGCGCATCGGCGACCGCGGCGACGTACGAGATAAGTGCGAGCCGCCCGTCGAGGTCCGCGGTCGCGGCTATCGCGTCATTGAGCGCACGTCCGCGCACGAGCTTCATCGCATAGAACGGCTTGCCGTCGGGCCACTGGCCGATCTCGTAGACCGGCACGATCGCCGGGTGCTGGAGATTCGCGGTGACCATCGCTTCGCGGACGAAGCGCGCCGCGGCATCGGCATTGTCAGCGAGCATCTCTTTGATCGCGACGAAGCGCCCAGTGCGCTCGTCCTTGGCGCGGATAATCCGACCGAGCCCGCCGCGCGCGTACTCGTCGATCCGCACGTAGCTCTCGAACGGCACGACCGGGAGCTCCTGCTTGGTCGTCGCCAGGGGTGCCGCCCCAGAGCCGATCGTTTGCGCGCTGCCGAGGTCGCCGTCGGCAGAGCGAACAGTCTCGGCGTGCGGTTGGACCTCGCCCGACGCAATCGTGTCGTCGTCTCCACCCGGCGCAGTCATCCGGTCGATCTAACACTATTCCGCTGGGACGATCCCAACGCAGCGTCCTCGTGAATTCGAGCAGAAGGATCCCGCTGTATTCGATGGCGCCCCATAAGGCGAATAGCGGCTTCGCTCGGACATCATCCTCGGCGCGTCTTCGCGCGCGTGGGGTGGAGGGTCTTGCCAGCGGCGCAGAGCGCGACGAATTGCTCGATGCGACGCGCGCGGGTCTCGGGCTTCTTGGCGTTCTGCACCCTCCAGAGGATCGCGTAACGATTCGCGCGGTCGAGCGCGTCGAAGAAGGCACGCGCTCGTGAGTTGCGCGCGAGTGCGGTGGCCAGATCCGCGGGGACCTCGGCGGTGCGGGATCCCTCGTAGGCGCGCGCCCAGCGGCCGTCGGCACGCGCACGCTCCACCTCGTCGAGGCCCGACTGCTTCATGGCGCCCGACGCGATGAGTGCTTCAGCGCGTGCGCGGTTGATCTTCGACCAGGGGCTCCTCGCAGAGCGCCGCGAGAAGCGCTGGAGCCAGGCCGCTGCGTCGAGCGCGCGCTTCTGGCTGTCGATCCAGCCCCACGAGAGTGCTGCATCGAGCGCACGCGCATACGTGAGATCGCTCCCCTTTCGCTTCGGAATGCGCAACAGCACCGCGCTCGACCGATCGTGATGCTTTGCGAGCCAAGCATCCCACTCGGCGACAGTGGAGAACGTGAGGGTGGGTTCCGCCTTCGCTGTCATCAGTGGCCTCTCGCCGTCGAAGGATTGTACCCCTCGCCTACGCTCGCCGCGGCTGCGGCGGGGCCGCCGGTGCTGCGGCCGTCGCGGTGTGCGCCTCGTATCCGAGCGCATCGGCGAGCGCGATGGCCAGCTCGGTCGCGCTGCTCGGGCGCTCGTTCGGCGACTTCGCGAGTGCTCGCGCGAACACCGCGTCCACTGCCGCTGGTACCGCCACCAGCTTGCTCGCGCGCGGCGGCTCGGTGTGGCGGTGGTGGTCTGTTGTGACGGACCGCGCCGGTTCAGGCCGCCACTCGATCGTCCGCGACCGCCTGCACGTCCGCACTGTGGTTCGCGACGTCGACGATCGAATTGTAGGACGCGATCGAGAAGCCGAGCGCGCGACGCGAAGGTTTGATCTCAAAAGAAACGAAACGTCCAGACTTGAATCCGAAGATCGGGTGCGGCTGCGCGCGAGTTTAGAGTGCTGTCTGACTCTCGCAGGGTGTGCGTGCCGTCGCACATCGCTGCGGCTCCACGCGTTGCCATACACTGAGCGAAATGCGACGTGCGTTTCTCGTCGATTTGACAACTGCGGATCGGTTCGCGAAGGACCTTGAAGTAGGCGGCATCTACATCTCGGGGGCGACCGTCAACCTCGATGACGAGTGTCATGTCGTGTTGCGCGCAGGCACGGACGAGATCCGCGTCAGCGCACGTGTCGTGCTCGTCAATGAGGAGGGAGCAGGCTTCGAGATCGAGGCCCTCACGCACGAGCTGCGCAACCAGATCCGCGCGCTCGTCGACATCTCGAAGCATCTCGTCAGCCTCGAGCGCAGGAAGACGCTCACACGCGCATTGGCGGAGAGCGACCCAATGCGGCGACGTGCAGCGGGCTCCATCGCGCCGGGCACGCGGCTGGGTGACGGACGGCGCGTCGCGCAGGGCTCGATCTCGCCGATCGCAGCATTCGCTCCGACGCAGGAAGACGATTCGCTGGCCAAGAAAGCGGCGGCCGCGCAAATCGCAGCAGACGACGACGACGACGTCGACGACTAGACTCATCGTCCGCGCATTGTCGTGCAAGAGAAACAAAAAGCGTCCGGACCACGATGGGGCCGGACGCTGGTTAACTAGTCTCCTTCAGTTATCTACGCCGCGAGCTTGGCGTTGCTGCTCGAGCGCTTGCTGCG
>DASUFX010000763.1:0-4654 GCA_036274355.1 Kofleriaceae bacterium
TCTTCTTGCCGGCGAACAAGCGATCGATGTTGAACTGCGTCGGCTCGAACGTGTCACCGAAGCCGACGATCGGCCCCGTGTACGGCTCGTTGCCGGTCTCGTAATCGATCTCGACGACGACGTTCGTGATCGACGGATCGAACACCGACACGCTGCCCGAGCCGTTGCCCGGTGCGTCGATCATCACGTCGTCGTCGTCGCCACCACCGCCCCGGCCTCCCGGCACCGAGCAGCCGCACGCGAACGCGAGCACGACGAACCACCGCACGGCACCAGTGTAACTGCGCTTTAGCGAAACCGTCCGTCAGAGCTGCGTGAGTGACCTAAGGCACGCAGGTGTACACATTGTTCGTGTGCCCCATGCCGTCGTCGGCGGTGTTCGGGTTCGTCGGATCGAGGATCCAGTCGGTGCCGTTGACGATGAACTTGTACTGGTGGGTCCCGGCTTGGAACCTGTACGAGCCGCTCCACGCGCCGTCGGTACCGAGCGTGAACGCGATCGCACCATTCACCGGATCGCCGGCCCAGTTGGTGAAGCTGCCGGTCATCCAGAACGAAGAAGCACTGCCAAAGCCATCGACCCGAAAGCCGTGGTCGCAGACCGGAACATTCGCATCGATGCTGGCGTCGATGGTCACCATCGACGAATCCTGCTCGGCAGCGTCGGGCGGCGGCTCCTTGCCATAGCCGGGAGGGCGGCAGGCAGCGACGAGCAACACGACGGCGAGAAGGCGCACCGGGCCCCGTTGTTCAAGGGACATGCCACGGCAGATCCGCGTGGTCTCGTGCACCTCGTGAGCACGCGTCGCGATTCGCACCGAGACCGATCACCGCCAGGTTGCGTTTCGCAACCTCGCCGACGGCGCAGGTGCCTGAATCTTCAGGCCAGACACTGGGCATGAATCGTGGAAACGAGGGCCGCGATGCGTCGCGCCCTTCCCGCTCTCGCCGCCGCGGTGGCGATCTCGATGACGGCTCGGCCTGCGCACGCGATCGACCCGGTCCCGTCGTTCCGCTACCTCGTGACCGGCAATGGCCACGGATTTCAGGTCTTCGACGTGAGCGCGAACGCAGTCAAGCAGTACCTCGAGCGCCCGTACCGGTACCTGAAGGCGAACCCGTCGAACCCCGACGGCGAAGGCATCGTGCGGCGCAATCTCGCGTTCGACACGTACTTCGGCATCAAGGTCGGCGGAGCCGGGACATGGTTCGGCGGCCGCGCGCCGACCGAGATCGGCTACGTCGAGCAATCGAACATGATCCGCTCGGCGCTCGCCACAAGCGGCGTGCTTGCGGAGTCGTTCTACGTGGCGCCGTTTGGCTACGAGGGCAATGGCCTCGTGATGCTGCTCAAGGTCACGAACACGTCGGGCAGCGCGCAGTCGGTGACGGCGTACTCGATGCACAACTTCAAGATGGGTTCGGCGCCGAACCCCGACGTGCCGGATGCGAACAGCGAATCGATCGCGTGGGACGCGACGTCGCAAACCGCGACCGAGAATGGTCCCGGCGGCGGCGTCATGGTCTACGCGCCGATCGGCGGCGCCGACGCGTCGACGTGCGCCGCGACCGCATACAACACGGTCGCGAGCGGCGGCACGCTGACGACGCAAGCGAGCTGCAGCGGTACCGACCAGAAGAACGCGTTCGGCAAAGACCTCGGCTCGATCCCGCCCGGCGAAGCGCGCTGGTGGGGCGTGGCAGTGTTGTTCGACGCCGATGGCAACGCGAGTGGCGCGAAGACCGCGTGGTCGACGTTCCTCGGCGGCAAGACGGCGGAGCAGCTCTACACCAGTGTGCTCGCCGAGCTCGAGGGTTGGCGCAAGCCGCCTGCGCCGGGCCTGTCGGCGACGGAGCTCGCGGTGTGGCGCCAAGCCGAGACCGTGCTGCGCATGGGCCAGATTCGCGAGGCGTACACGGACAGCCCACGCCGTCACAACACCGGCATGATCCTCGCGAGCTTGCCGCCCGGCGGCTGGCACACGGGGTGGGTGCGCGACGCGACCTACGCGGTCGCAGCGCTCGCGCGCGGTGGTCACGCCGACGAGGCGAAGGCCGCACTCGATTTCTTCTTGAATGCAGACGCGGGTCGCTATCCGTCGTTCGTGAACAACCAGCCGTATCGGATCAGCACCGTTCGCTACTACGGCGATGGCCAGGAGGAGGCTGACTACTCGGGTTCGCCGACACGCAACATCGAGATCGACGGCTGGGGCCTCGTGCTGTGGGCGGCGCGCACGTTCGTCGACTCGTCAGCGGATACCGCGTGGCTCAATTCGATGACGAAGAAGGGCGACACCGTCTACGACGCGCTCAAGAGCGGCATCGCCGAGCCGATCGTCGCGAACCTCGAGTCGAGCGGCCTCGCGATCGCCGATGCGTCGATCTGGGAAGTGCACTGGGGAAACCGCCAGCACTTCCTGTACACGACCGCGACCGCGGCGCGCGGGCTCTGCGACATGGCGACGCTCGCGCGACGCGCCGGCCGGATGGACGACGTCGCGCGCTATCGCCAGCTCGCCGAGAAGGTGACGATGGCGATGAAGCAGAATTTCGTCGACTCGAACCGCGTGCTCGCCGGTTCGCTCGAACGCCTCGCGCAAGGCAACAACTATCGCGACGGCGCGACCGTCGAGGCGTTCACGTGGTCGCTGATCGATGCGACCGATACGATCGGTACCGCGACGCTCGGCGCGATGTCGTTTTTGCAAACACCGGCCGGCGGCTACAAGCGCGTCGAAGGCAGCAACGACCAGTACGACACCGACGAGTGGATCTTGATCGACCTGCGCGCGTCGGCTGCGTTTCGGCGCGCCGGCAACGGGCCGAAAGCGGACCAGTTGCTCGACTGGGTCACCGGTCAGGCGACGACGAACTACGACCTGTTGCCCGAGCTCTACAACACACGCACCTCGAGCGGTCAGATTGGCGCGTACTCGGGAAGCATCCCGATGGTCGGCTACGGTGCCGGCGCATATCAGCTGACAATGTTCGATCGCGTCCAGCTCTACGAGCACAGCGACTGCGGCGAAAAGGATCTCGGCGAGTATCCCGATGCCGGTCCGGTGTTGCCGGGCGATGGCGGCACGGGGCCCGGCGGCAACGGCTTCGGCGGCCGCACCGGCGTTGCGTGCGCGTGCCAGGGTGGTCCTGGCTCGGCGGGCAACGCGGTCATGTTCGCGATTGCGGGGCTGCTCGTCCTGCGGCGGAGGCGGCGATGAACGTTGTCGAGCTGCGGCGGATCGGCAAGCAGTTCCCCGGCGTGCGCGCATTGCACGACGTCTCGATCGCGATCGAGCCGGGCGAAGTGCTCGGGCTCGTCGGCGAGAACGGCGCTGGCAAGTCGACGCTGATCAAGATCCTCGGCGGCGTCTACGCGGCCGGTACGTTCAAGGGCGAGGTCGTCGTCGGCGGCCACGCGCAGACGTTCCGCTCGACGCGCGACGCGCGCAAGGCCGGCATCGCAGTCGTCCACCAAGAGCTGTCGCTCGTGCCCGCGATGTCGATCGCGGAAAATCTGTTGCTAGGCCGCGAGCCCGCGCGGTTCGGCATCGTCGACGGCGCCGACCTGGAACACAAGGCACGCGCTCTGCTTGCGCGAGTCTATGGGACAGACCTCGCGATCGATGTCGCGACGCCCATCGATCGCCTTGGCGTTGGCGTTCAGCAGATGATCGAAATTGCACGCGCCCTCGGAGAGCACGCCAAGCTGATCGTCCTCGACGAGCCGACGGCAGCGCTGACCGAGGCTGAGAGCGAGAAGCTATTCGCTCTGATCCGTGCTCGCCGTGCCGAGGGCACGTCATTCATCTACATCTCGCACCGTCTGGGTGAGATCGAAGCGCTCAGCGATCGCGTAGCAGTACTGCGCGACGGCGAGCTCGTCGGTCTGCGCGAGACGAAAGCGACGACCGAACAGGAGATCGTGGCCCTCATGACCGGAGACAACGAAGCTCTCGATCGAGCTCGCACGCGGCGTGACCGCGCGCAGAACACCACGGCGTCGGCACCGGTGCTCGCCGTGGCCAACCTGTGCGTCGCGCATCCGTCGCGCGTCGATCGGAACGTCGTCGACAACCTGTCGTTCACGGTCGCGCCCGGTGAAGTCGTCGCGCTTGCGGGTGCGATGGGTGCCGGCCGAACCGCCACCCTCGCCGCCCTGTTCGGGACTGCCCGCCGCGGCATGACCGGTACGGTCACTGTCGACGGCAAGTCGGTCACGCTGCGCAAGCCCGCCGACGCGATCGCCGCTGGCTTCGCTTATGTCCCCGAGGACCGCAAAGCTCTCGGCCTCGTCCTCGGCCTCTCGGTGGCCGACAATCTCGCGCTATCGGCGCTCGGTCGCATGTCGCGACTGGGGGTCGTCGACAACGCACGCGCCGAACATGCGGCGCTCCAACGTCTTCGCGACCTATCGATCAAAGTGCCTGGTTTGGGCGCCGAGGTCGCGACCCTTTCCGGTGGCAATCAGCAGAAGGTGGTGATCGGCAAGTGGCTCGAGCTCGCGCCGCGCGTGCTCCTGCTCGACGAGCCCACCCGCGGCGTCGACGTCGGCGCGAAGGCCGAAATCTACGCGCTGATCGAAGAGCTGACCGCCCGCGGCCACGCAGTGGTGCTCGCGTCGAGCGACCTTCCCGAGGTCGTGCGGCTCGCC
>DASUFX010000764.1:0-7043 GCA_036274355.1 Kofleriaceae bacterium
GGTGGCCGCGTGTTCGGTTCGCACTACCACTACACGTGGATGAAGAACCTGATCCCGGCGTGGACGCCGACTGCCTCGTGGGGCGGCTCGTACTCGACGATGACGCCTGACCTCGTCGACACCTCGCATCCCGACGGCATGGCGTTCTCGCAGTGGCTGCAGGCTGCTGGCGCGTCGACGGCGCCCGGCCAGGTCGCGCTCGGCGTGAAGACGTACGACGCGGGCCCGGTCAACGCGCCGACCACACGCTGGCTCTACGCGTCGGGCACGAACCCGACGACCCACTACATGAGCTTCAAGACGCCGGTTGGCGTTCCGATGGAGCAGCAGTGCGGCAAGGTCGTGTACGCCGGCCTGCACGTCAGCTCGACCTCGTCGGTCGGTTCGGACTTCCCCGCCGGCTGCACCGGCACGTTCACGCCGGACGAGAAGGCGCTGGCCTTCCTGCTGTTCGACCTCGGCTCCTGCGTCGACGTGATCTTCTAGGCACACCGTCACGCACACCGAAAAGCCGGGCCTGGATCACAATTTCCGGGCGTTGAGGCACGCCGCGCTGCGCCACGCGCGACGTAGGCCAGATCTGCACTCGACGAATGCTCAAGACGCGCATATCGTCCTGCCCGCGATGCGCGGTCTCACCCAATTCCTCGTCGTTGGCCTTTCCATCTCTATGCTCGCAGCGTGCGGACCGAACAAACGCGGCGAGGATGACGATCTGCCGGACGCGCCGCCTCCCGACGCACCGTGCCCGACGACAATCAGTGGCAAGGTGTTCGCGCCGAACGGCACGCTGCCGCTCTACAACGTCACGGTCTACATTCCGCAGACGGCGCCCGGACCGTTCACCGACGGCGTCAGCTGCACGCACTGCTCGACGGATCTTCCGGGCGGTGTTGTCACGAAGGCGATCTCGGACGCCGAGGGCAAGTTCACGCTCGAGAACGTGCCGCCCGGCACCGACGTCCCGGTCGTCATCACGACCGGCAAGTGGCGCCGTCAGCTGACGGTGCCGTACGTCGCCGAGTGTGTCGACACGCCGATCCAGGATGGCGTGTTCCGCCTGCCGAAGAACCGCACCGAAGGCGACCTGCCGCGCATCGCGATGGTCACCGGTGCTTGCGACGGGCTCGCGTGCATCTTCTCGAAGATGGGCGTCTCGGCGTCGGAGTTCGGCTCGAGCTCGAGCGGTCCCGAACGCATCATTTGGTACAACGCGCACGGCGGCGTGTCTCCGGGCACTTCGCAGCCTGCGCAGACCGGGCTGTGGACGAACCTCGCCGAGATGCAGAAGTTCGACATGGTGATCAACTCGTGCGAGTGCAGCGAGTACCAAACGGAAAAGACTGCGCCCGATGTGATTCGTCAGTACGCCGACATGGGCGGCCGCTTCTTCGGATCGCATTACCAGTACACGTGGATGCAGGAGAAGGTTACGCAGTGGCAGGGCACTGCCGCGTACATGGACAGCACCATTGGCTCTTCCGTGGTGAGCGTCGACACGTCGCATCCCGACGGCATGGCGCTCGCGAAGTGGCTGAGCGCGGTGGGTGGCTCGACGACGCCAGGCCAGCTGATGCTCAGCACCACATCGCAGCCGAGCGAGACCGCGGTCAACTCGCCGACGACGCGCTGGCTGTACGATCCCAGCTACGTCTATTACATGTCGTTCAAGACGCCGGTCGGCGTGCCGATGGAACAGCAGTGCGGCAAGGTCGTCCACGCCGGCATCCACGTCAGCGAGAGCTCCAGCGTCAACGCGTCGTTCCCGAGCGGGTGCTCGACATCGCTGACGCCGGACGAGAAGGCGATGATCTTCTTGATGTTCGATCTCGGCTCCTGCGTCGACGTGATCTTCTAGCGCTCGCGAATCTTTGCGAGAAACTTCTCCGCGGTCTCGCTCATCACCTCGGCGAGCAGACGGAACTCGCGCAGGCGCGCGGATGACGTGCGCCATGCGAGACCGACCGTGCGCCCGGGCGGCTTCGTGAAGTCGGCGACCTCGACGGGTCCGCGCGGCTGGACGAGCGCCTCGGCGGCGGCTTCCGGAAGCAGCGTGACGCCGAGGCCGCCGGCCACCATCTGCACGAGCGTCGGCAAGCTCGTCGCGCGCACGCCGATCGACTCGACCGCGCCGCCGCGTTCGCACACGGCGAGCGCCTGATCGCGCAGGCAGTGGCCGTCCTCGAGGAGCAGCACGGTCTGATCCTCGAGATCGCGCTCGCTGAGCTTGCCGTGCTTCGCGAGCACGTCGGCACCACGCGGCGCCGCGAGCATGAACGTCTCGCGTGCGATCGGTGCGGTCGTCACGTCGCCTGGGACCGGAATCGCGAGCAGCGCGAGGTCGAGTTGCCCTGCCGATAGCTGCGCGAGCAAACGCGCGGTCTGGTCCTCGCGCAAGATCAGCTCGAGCTTTGGAAAGCGCTTGCGCACGACCGGCAGCAGCGCGGGCAACCAGTACGGCGCGATCGTCGGAATCACGCCGAGGCGCAGCGGGCCAACGAGTGGCTCGGCGCGGCGGCGCGCAGCGTCGTTGACCGCGTCGATCGATTCGAGCGCGATGCGCGAGCGGCCGACGACATCCTCGCCGGCGGGCGTGACGAGCACGCTGCGGCGATCGCGTTCGAACACCTGCACGCCGAGCAAGTCCTCGGCGCTCTGTACCTGCGCAGACAGCGCGGGCTGCGAGATACCGAGCGAAGCGGCTGCTTTGCGAAAACTTCCGTGATCTGCGACGGCAACCAGGCATTCGAGCTGCCGCGTCGAGGGCCTTTCCATGATAGGCGCACTCTATCACAGGCATCGCTTTTGGCGATTGGACCTTTCAGTGAGGGAACCGCAGAGTGTCTCCATCAAGGAGGCAACGAGATGCTTACGATCGGAGATCAGTTCCCAGCGTTCAAGGCGACGGCAGTAGTGAGCCAGGAGAAGGGCAAGGAGTTTCTCGAGATCACGGACCAGACTTACGACGGCAAGTGGAAGGTCTACTTCTTCTGGCCGAAGGACTTCACGTTCGTGTGTCCGACCGAGATCGCGGCGTTCGGCAAGCTGGAACGCGACTTCGCGGATCGCGAAGCGCAGCTGCTCGGCGTGTCGATCGATAGCGAGTACGTCCACCTCGCGTGGCGCGGCTCGCATCCCGACCTCAAGGACCTGCCCTACCCGATGGTTGCCGACATCAAGCGCGAGCTATCGACGGCGCTCGGCGTGCTCGACAAGCGTGAAGGTGTGGCGCTGCGCGCGACGTTCATCGTCGATCCGCAGAACGTGATCCGCTTCGTGTCGGTCAACGATCTCAGCGTCGGCCGCAACCCGGCCGAAGTGATGCGCGTGCTCGACGCGCTGCAGACTGACGAGCTCTGCCCGTGCAACTGGCAGAAGGGTCAGAACACGCTGAACGCGGCCTAAGGACGACGATGACGAACCTCGACCAATTGAAAGAGCGCCTACCGGACTACGCGCGCGATCTGCGGATCAACCTCGGCGTGATCGGCTCGTCGACCGCGCTGTCGCCGGTGCAGGCGTGGACGATCGCGCTCACCAGCGCAGCGACGACACGCAATCGCGACCTCGTCGCTGCCGTCGAGGCTGACGCGGCCGCACACGTCGAGCCGACTGCGTTGACCGCAGCGCGCGGTGCAGCGGCGATCATGGGCATGAACAACGTCTACTACCGGTTCCTGCACTTCATGGGCGAAGCGCCTCCGTACGGCCACATGCCTGCGCGTCTGCGCATGCAGGTGATCGGCAACCCCGGTATCGACAAGCTCGACTTCGAGCTCGCGTGCCTTGCGGCGTCGGCGATCGCGGGTTGCGAGGCCTGCGTGCGCTCGCACGAGAAGGCAGTACGGGAGCGCGGCGGTACGAAAGAGCAAGTGCAAGACGCTGTGCGCATCGCTGCGGTACTCAACGGGGTCGCGGTCGCGCTCGGCTGATTTCGCAGGGCACGTCGCGTGCACGACTCGATCTCAAATCAAGGAGTTGGTCATGCAGCCTCACGCCCCCCGCGCAGTTGGCCCGAAGACGACGAACGGCCACAACAAACCAGACCGCACGCTGAGTCACGGCAGACCGGCCGAACCGCTTCTGCGGGTCCTTCCGATCAAGCGTTGGATCCCGCAAGACGTGCACTCGATGCTGGACTACGCAGCAGGCGTCAGCGTCGCGAGCGGCCACTTCACCACTGATGACGAGGCCGCGCGCTGGGCAAGTGTAGCCCTCGGTGCGAGCGTGATCGGCGTGTCGCTGCTCACGGACTACCGCCTGAGCCTCGTCAAGCTGATCCCGATCCGCGCGCACGAAGCACTCGACTACGTGTGGGGCGCGTCGTGCATCGCGGCGCCGTTTGTACTCGGCTACTGGAAGAAATCGCCGCTCACCGCGATCACGCATATCGCGGTCGGCGCGACCACGATCCTAGGGTCGCTAGTCACCGACTACCGCTCGTACCAACAACAGCGCGATGACGAACGGCGTCGTTCGCAGGCTGACCTCCAGCCGATCATGCCGACGTAGATCGCGCGAGCCGGATCACGTACGTGATCGCCGCGACGCCGACGGCGAGCGCGAGTGCGAACACGACCGCGCCACCAGCCGTTGACGCGAGAGCGTGCGTCGGCTCGATCAACGCGACACGCGGCGTCTCGCGTACGACGATCGCCGCGACAATCGCACCGGTGCCCGCACCGGTCACCAGCGCCAGCGCACGCTCGGTCCCCCGTCGGGGATCACCAACGCTCGGCTGGCGCCACAGCCACAGCCAACCGCCGAGCTCGACGACGAGCGCGACCACGAGCACGACCAGCCAGGCGCGTGCGGCACCGTCGACCGCAAAGCCGCTCCGCCACAGCCACACGGCGCCGCCGACCGACACGATGCGCGCGGCGATCGCGAGCACGGCGAGGCGCTTGCGTCCTGCGTCGGCCGCGGACCACGCTGCGATCATCGCGAACGTGGTCGTCATCGCCCCACCGAAGATCACGAAGCGCGGCGCGATCGATTCGGCGAGGAACACCCGCTTGCCGGCCGCGTAGAACGCGTGCCACTCGGGATCCGCCTTCATCAGCTCGTGCAGCTCGCTCCACGACCATGCGACGAACGCGAAGCAGACGAGGCCGAGCGCGAGCGCGAGCTTGCGAAACCGCTCCGACATCTTTGCAAGGTAGAGCGCATAGAAGCCGACGATCAGCGCCGGCACGACGGCCATCCAGCGCGGACCGAGCAAGAGGTTTGCAGTGTAGAAGCGCGTCTGGTGCAGAAGCTGGACGAACAACAGGGGTGCGACGCCGGCGGTGATACCGGCGCCGAGCATGAACGGCAGCCGATCGCGCACGGTCGCCGCCACTGGATCGTCGACACGGCGTAGTGACTGGAGCAGCACGTACCCGGTGCCGGCGACAACGTAGCCGATGAACACCGCGTGGAGCGCGAGCGTCGCGACGTAGAGCGCGAGCACACCGCCGCCGCGATCGAACGGCCACATCATGGCGTCCCTCCGTCGTCGCGGATGGTGTGCGGTGGGTTTGAGATGTAGCCGGAGAGTCCGGATCCTGGCCCGGGACCAGGACGGTAGGGTCCGCCGCTCATGAACGTCCCGGCCTCGTCGAGCCAGCGCGCGATCTGCGCGAGCGTCTCGGGGACCGCGCTGGTCGGCCAGGATGCCGGAGCACCCTGCATCTCCCAGCGTATGAGCTGCACGATCGCTTCGACATCCTCCGCATTGCCTGCGAACGGCGGCATGAAGCTCTTCGTGTGCTGGAGCTTCGCCACGTTCAAACGCAGCTGGTCATCGGTCCACGTTCGGCTCAGCTCGACGAGCCCGTTCGCACCATCGATCGTGTGGCAGGCGTCGCAGAGCGTGCGATGGACCTTCGCGCCGCGCTTCAGCTGGTCGGTCGGATAGCGTGCTTCGTCGCGCAGCGGATATGGGTCGCCCGCGGTCGCGCCACGCACGCGCATAGCAGTGACATCTGCTGGCGCGATCGAGCTCGAGTACAAGACACCACGCACCGTGTACGGTTTGCGCGCGCCTTCGCGAACGAACTCTCCGGCCGCCGTCGCCCCGAACGCGAGCGCGAGCAGCAGCGTCGCGGTCGCGCCATTGATGTAGAGCCGCTGCGCTAGCAGACCGATGAGCGCATAGCCGCCGATCAACAGCGACGCGCCGCCCGCGATGACGACGAACATGGTCATCGCCATGCTGCCGCCGAGCAACCAGCTGCGGCTGTCCGGAGGAATCACGGCGAGAAACCAGAGCGCGAGTAGCGGCATCGCAGCCATCGGCGCGGTGAACCGCGCGGCACGCCGGATGAGCGCGGCACGCCGCTCGCGATCGAGATCGAGCGTGTTGATCACGATGCATGCAACGAGCGCCGCCAGCGTCATCGCGACCACCGTGCGGAACAGCAGCGATGGCCAGAAGCTCGGGTTGAAGAAACCTGCCCACGTTCGGCCGCTGGTCGGATAGCCGAGCGCGCCCATCGCGCTATCCACGATCGAGCCGCCCGGAGTGAGCTGCCAGGACAGGATGCCGTTGATGAAGAACAGCGACAGCCAGGCGGCGACGGCGTAGATCGCGAGCAGCCGGAGCCGGGCGCGATCGCCAAGCTGGCGGCCGACGCGCACGAATGCATAGCCCGCCGCGACCTCGACCGAGAAGCACACCCACTCGGTCGCCCACAGCCAGTGGAACTGGTCGATCATGAGGCCGATCGTCCGCGCGCCGACCTGGATGGTCGTGAACCAGATGCCGACACCGGTCAGCGCCCCGACGACGAACGAGATCAGGACGAGGTACTGGAAGTAGCCGTCGACGAACGTGCGTGCGTCACGTTCCTTACCGCGCTGCGCCAGCCGCTCGAAGTACCAGAGCAGCATCCCGCCACCGATCGCGAACTGGGCCAGAAATACGTGCAGAATGCCGACCCCGCCGATGACCATGCCCTTCATCAGCGGCCCGAAGTCGTTGACCGGATAGAACGGGATCGGCGCCACGCCAGTCGGATGCTAGCGCGCCGCCTCCCGTGGTGCGTCGAAATGCCGCCACT
>DASUFX010000765.1:0-5836 GCA_036274355.1 Kofleriaceae bacterium
GCGTCTCGGGCACGAGGCCCTGGCCGGCGAATGCGGCATCGCCGTGGACGAGCACACCGACGACGCGGCGATGCTCGAGGTCACCATGCCGCGTTTGCTTCGCGCGCACGCGACCGACGACGACCGGATCGACGGCCTCGAGGTGGCTGGGATTGAACGCGAGCGACACGTGCATCGCGTAGCCGTTCGGATCGGTGCGATCGGTGGAGAAGCCGAGGTGATATTTGACGTCGCCGCCACCGAGCGCCTTCTCCGGCTCGACGTCTTCGAAGTGACCGAACAGATCGCGCGCAGGCCGCTTGAGGATCTGCTCGATCGTGGTGAGGCGGCCGCGATGCGCCATGCCGAGCACGGCCTCGATCGCGCCGAGTCGCGCCGCGTGCGTGAGCACGAGATCGAGTGCCGGGATCAAGCTCTCGCTGCCTTCGAGCGAGAACCGCTTCGTGCCCGGATACTTCGTGTGACAGAAACGCTCGAACTGCTCGGCATTGATGAGCAGCGCGAGCATGCGCGTGCGCACCTCGGTCGGCAGCTTCTTCGCGAGACACGTCTCGCTGCGCTCGGCGAGCCAGCTGCGCTTGGCCGGCGACGAGATGTGCATGAATTCGAGGCCCGCAGAGCCCGCGTAGATCTTCTTCAAGTGGACGAGCACGTCGCGCAGTGTCGCCTTCGGCATGCCGTGCACACCGGTCGGCTCGATCACGCGATCCATGTCTTGCTCGGAGAACCCCCACGTCGCGGGATCGAGCTCGACGATGCGCGCGGTCTCGAGCAAACCGAGCGGATCGAGGTTCGCCGCGAAGTGGCCGCGGCTGCGGTACGCGTTGACGAGCGGCCAGATCGACGGCTGCCCGGCCTTCGCGGTGATCGGCGCTAGCGTGACCGCACCCGGCCGCTCGAACATCGGCATCGCGCGCGTCGTGCCGGTCTTGTTGCGCGCTTCAACCTGCGCGTGACCGTTGCCTTTGCCGTTGCCGCGACCGTTCGTCTCGACTGCCTGCTCGGCCGGGGCCGCCTGCCCGTTCAGCACGTCGTGCCAGCTCGCGTCTACCGCGTCGGGTTGTTGCTGATACTGATCGTAAATCTCGTCGAGAAAACCGAGCGAACCGCCAAGCTCGAGGATGTCGCGAACCATGCCGCGATGATAGCGCCCGGCTACGGGGTTGGCGGCTTGTCGAGGGCGGATTTACTGGTCAGTTGCTCGACGGTCTCGGGCGGCAGCTTCGGATTGTTTTCGACGCGCAGCGCCTCGACCGTAGCCAGGTGCGACATCTCGAGCAAATTCAGCTTCGCGTGACCGGAAATCACGAGCTCCTTGCCAACGCTCACCAGCAGCGGTGCACTGATCATCTCGAGCCCGCCGTTGTCGGCAATCACCGCAGCGCCGTCCACCGCGGCTAGCCGCGGCATCGAGATCGAATTCAGCACCACGTTGTTCTCGATCTCGATGCGGCCGGCGCGCTCGAGGCGCGGAAAGAACAAGCCGCGCAGCGAGCCGTTGTTCGCGACGCGAATCGTGCCGCCGACATGTAGCAAACCGTTGAACGCTGCCTCGTCGAGGCCGACGGTCGGCCCGATCGACAGGTCGCCGGTGATTTCCTCGAGCTCGGCAAGCGGCGACAGCTCGAGCGTCGCGCCGGTGCGAATCACGAGGCGCGATACCTGCGTGCAACCGGCGAGCTTCTTGACCTCGTCCTGCAGCCCGAGCTCGACGGTGCGATCCTTCGGGCAACTCGCACTGTCGCCGCTGCGAAACAGGAAGCAGCCCGGCAAGACCGCGAGCGCGACCAAGAGCTTCATTGCGTGACCGGCGCGTCGACAGCCTCGCCCCGACACACCCGCGCATAGCGACGAACAGCCTCGGGAAACCCGAGGTACAGCGCGTCGGCGATCAGCGCGTGACCGATCGACGCCTCGTCGATCTCCGGCACCTCGCGCGCGAGCAGTGGCGTGTTGCGCAGGTTGAGATCGTGGCCGCAGTTGACCTTCATGCCGTGCTTGACCGCGGCCTGCGCGGTGCGCTTCAGTCGATCGAGCTCGGTCTTGAGCTCGGGCCTGCCCCACGCCGATGCGTACGGCTCGGTGTAGATCTCGATGCGATCGACGCCGGTCGCGGCAGCCGCGGCCATCATGTCGGGATTCGGATCGACGAAGATCGCGGTGCGGATGCCCTTCGCCTTGAGGCGCTGAACGATCGGCGCGACGACATCGTGCTGACGTGGTAAGTCCCAGCCGTGGTCGCTCGTGATCTCGCCGGGCTTGACCGGCACGAGCGTGAACTGCGTGACGCTGAGCTCCTCGGCGAGCGCGATCAGCTCTTCGCGATCATCGCCCTCGAGGTTGAACTCCGCGTTGCGCTCCTTGCACAGCTGGCGGAGCACGTGGACGTCGTCCTTGCGCGTGTGGCGGTTGTCCTGCCGCCAGTGCAGCGTGAGACCGTACGCGCCGTTCTCGAGGCACGCGATGCCGGCGACTCGCGGCGACGGATTCTGCGCGCCGCGTGAGTTACGAAGCAGCGCGACTTTGTTGAGGTTGACCGACAGGTTGATGGCCACGGCGGGGTCTTACCACCGCTATAGCGTCGGTGTGAACGTCGCGAGGTCGGCGATGCCGAGGGTTGCCTCGATCGCTGCCACTTCCGTCACGACCTGCTCGAACCCGCCCTCGCCGAACCGCTTGTGCTCGTCCTCCTCGAACTTCTCGCCGAGCTCCTCGTACTCCTTGTGCCCGACGAGCGGTGCGAGCGCGGGGAACAGGACGGTGTCCTCGCGCGCGGCATGCGCCCGGTACATGCGCGTGAAGTCGGCGATCGAGGCGATCACACCCGCACGCTTTGCAGGATCGCCAAGCGCGGCCGGGTTTGCCGCCGCCGCGATCCGATCGGTGAGCGCACGCCCGATCTCGTGCTGCTTGCGCAGCGTCTGGATCAGCGGGACCTCGCGCTTGGCCGCCTCGAACCGCGGGAACAGATACTGCTCCTCGTTGTGCTCGTGATAGTCGTGAATGAATGTCCGGATGATCGCGGTCGAGCTCGCGAGCACGTCGGGTGGGAGCGACTCGTTGGCCTGCAGCCGGCGCACCGCCTCGGCCCACACGATGAGGATGCGGCGCAGCACGCCGTGCTCGCGCATCAAGTCCTCGGCAGGAGTTACCTCCTCTTCGTCCTCGCGCTCGCCACCGGCCTTCGCCGCGCCGTGCCGACACGCGATCAGTGCCGTCGTGCCTAACCCGGTGATCAGCAGCTCCCGTCTTGTCGCCATGCCACGGCTTACCACTGCTATGCTTCGGTGGCGCGGGTGCTCACGCGTAACTCTCATCGGTCCTCCCATGCCGGACCGCCCCGAGAGCAAAGGGAAGCCCTCTTCTCGAGCGCGTATCGCTCACATCGCTGTCCTCGCGTTTTGCGGGGTGCATGGGACCACGCACGACGCGAAGAGGAAGCGAGCGACCTGTGACCGCAAAGAAAGACTTCAAGCGCCGTGTGCGCGAGCGCCAGGCCAAGACCGGCGAGAGCTACACCGCCGCGCGCGCCCAGGTGATGGCGCAGGCCGGCAGCACCGACGCCGCCGTCCTAGAATCCACGGCCGAGTCGAAGGCCGAGTCGAAACCGTCGGCGATCTCGGTCGTCGAACTGGTCGACGCGAGCGAAGAAGCGCGCTCGCTCGGCCTTCGCTGTGACGTGCTCGTATCGCCGAAGCTGGCGGCGCACATCCCGCCGATCGAGATCCTCGAACAGGTTCTCGAAGCACTGCTCGCGACCGAGAACGATCCGCAGCTGAGCCTGATGCGTGGCGCACTGTTTCGTGGTGAGTCGCCGCCGAACCACCCGCCCGTCAACATGCGCGCGCGCTGGGAAGACACGAAGCGGTTCTTCACCCGCGCCGGCGTTGGCATCGGTGGCATCAACGAGGACGGCGACATGCTCGCGCTGCAGGTCGAGGACACGATGGTGCTCGTGCAGATCAGCGCGGTGCCACACATGCCGCCGATCCGGCGCGCACAGCTGCGCGTGTTCTTGTCGACCGTCGATGCGTTTCGGCTCGACGGCGACCGAGCGGCGCTGCTCCCGCGCTAGAACGCGATCGCAGTTCCTATGCCACCACCGGCGTGCGGCGAGCCATCGCGCGCGCCATACGACAGCTGCGCCTTCACCGTGACGCGCTCCATCTGGTACGCGACGTCGTACGCGATGTAGAGGCCGGCTGGATCGACGATCACGCCGGGTAGATCGCAGCGCACGACCGACGCGCCCATCAACACGGGCCATGCCGTGTCCCACTGCAGCCGCACGAACGCGGTCGGGCCGAGATCGCCGAAGTACTCACCGCCGACGGAGACGTTCGACCGCCACGGCTTGCCGAACGTGATCACACCGCGGCCGAGGCCGACGAAGTTCTCGTTGCTGACGCCGAGACCGACGCGACCGTCGAGGAACACCGACGGATGCAGCCGCATGCGCAGCTGACCGTAGCCGTAGTTCAGCGAGTGCCAGACATCGTCGGCGGTGGTCATCCGACCGGTCGGCGTGCGCCCGCCGATCGTGCCAAAGCCGAAGCCGACCTGGTGCAGCACGCGCAACAGGTTGTGCGTGTACGTTGCCTCGCTGCGCACGAACCAGTCGGGGATGTCGTAGCGGTTGCCGTAGTTGTGGGCGACGACGTCGAACGACACCTCGTCGAGGCGGTTCGCGAGGCGCTCGCGATCGAGCGACTCGAGCCGATCGGAGAGCGTCGGATCGACGCGCACGACGTGCGGCGATGCAGCCGATGCGAAGTGGTCGGTCTCGCCACCCGTTTGATCGGCGCCGCGAATGTAGTACTCGACTCCGGGCGACGCCGCAGCGGGCAAGCTCGCGAACCAGCCGCCGGCACTCGAGCGCTCGAACGGCACGTCATGCCACTCGGACGCGCCGATGGTGCGCCAGCGGACGCTCAGCTGCTCGGCGAACGGCGCATCGATCATCGCCTCGAGCTCGATCGGTTTGCCGGCGACGGTCGATGTCGGTGCGACGTGCACGACGACGGACTTCGCTGCGGGTGCGGCCGGCTCGACAGCCTTGGCCGCGGGTGGAGCCGGAGCCACGGTCTTCGCTGCGGGTGGGGCCGGATCGTCGGCGTAGGCGATCGACGACGTGAGAAGTGTGAGCAAGAGGAGTTTACGCATGGTGCTCACCAATCGAAGTTGAGGGCAAAGCCACCCGAGAAGCCCGAGTGGTCGAGGTCGCGCGCCTGATACGACACACGCGCGGAGGGATAGAACCAGGACAGCTTGCGAACGCCGACGTCACCGACGAGGCGCACGCCGAAGTTCTCGACGACCGGCAGGTCGGTGACCTGAACGGTGATCTGCACGGGAACGACCTTGTTCGGCAGCCAGTGATACGCCGCTTCGAGCAACGTACCGACGTGGCTCGTGAACGCGGCGCCGAGCACGAGGTTCGTGCCCATTTCCTGGCCGAGCCGGACCCGGCCGCGCACGCCGAAGCCGGTGAAGAACTGGCAGCGCGGGTCGTTCGGATCGATGCTGCCGCCCGAGCAGCGATCGGTGCCGCCGGTCATGTCGTCCTTCTCGGTGACGAGCACACCCGCTTGCGGGCGGATCATGACGGCGACGTTCGGACGCGCGCGGAGCTCGAGCTCCGTATAGACGTACGAGAAGCTCATCCGCTGGCACGCGTACTCGCCCGTGCCCATTTCGGTGCGGCAGGTGTTGTTCGGATCGTTGTCGATCACGTCCTTGTTGCCGCCGGTGCCGCGCAGCGAGCCCCAGCCGAGGCGCACCGCGTAGACCGGGCTCATGAAGCGGTACGTGAAGTCGAGCTCGGCGAGCGTGTACT
>DASUFX010000766.1:0-2951 GCA_036274355.1 Kofleriaceae bacterium
CGTGCCGTCATCGCCTGGTGCGATGAATGCAATGGTTGCGCTGCTGCTCGTGATCTGCGTCATCGTCGGTGGTTCGACCGTCGCCGGTGGCGTGCCGTCGAATTCGGCAGTCGAGCGGACGCGCACGCGGTACATCGAGCCGCCCGACGACACGAGCTGCAAGCGCGATGCACCGGAGCCGGGAGTCGTGGTCTCGATCGTCGCGTCCGGCGGGTTCAGCGTGCCGCTCTGGCCGGTTGGATCGCCGTAGCCCTCGTACGTGTCGATCGTCGCTTCGGTCGAAGTCATCGCGACCGTGAACGGCACGCGATACACGATCGATGGCTGGCCGCGCCACGGCTGGCCGTACTCGGCCCACGGAATGTTCGAGGGGGCGGGATACGTCGTCGCGTTGTACGTCGCGTTGAAGTCGTACGTCTTGCTCGTCTCGACGAACAGCACGTAGTTGCCATAGTCGACGCGCTGCGGCGCTGCCCACGTCGCGGTCGCGAGCATGCCGGCCGGCGGCGTCGCGCGTGACACGGCGTCGAATGGATTGATCTCGCGATACATGTCCACCGACGGCGAGTCCTCGGGACGCCGCCGCAGATCCGAGCGCGGCGGATACTTCGACGTCTCGTCGCTCGAGAACGTGCCCTTGTCGGTGAACGTCGCCGACGCGCACGTGCCGCTATCGAACTCCACCTCGCCGGGCTGGATCGGCCGGCAATACGGCGGCGGCATCTCCGGCGAGCTCTGCGCGAACGGATGCGAGAGGTTGTTCTCGTCGCCATTCTGGAACTTCACGAGCGGAAACGTGACGCCATGGCGATGCGCCCACACAGGAAACGTCTGCTCGCGACGGCCGTACGGAAACGTGTCGCCGCGCTCGGAGCCGGTGTTGAAGTCGAGGCGACCTGGGCGATTGCCGAGGCCATACCGGCCGGTCTTCTGCGTGATGTAGACGGTGTCGACATAGGTGCCGGCCGCGTCCTCGACCCAGGCGACGATCTGCATCGGCTCGACGGCAGGCTGGAAATCGACGTTGACATCGACGCACACGCCGCTCGGGCGGTCCGCGCGCGCGAGTGCTGGAACCAGCAAGACAGCTGCTGCGAACCGCACGCCCGAGCGCATCACTTGCAGTGTGTCACACCTTCGGCCTAGCGTCGGCACGTGGCACGTACGCCCAGCGCCGAATATCTGATTCTCGACATCGAGACAATTCCCGACGTCGAGCGCTGGAAGCGTCCCGAAGTGACCCAGGACACGCCGGAACCGCGTGTTCCGTTCCCACCGACGTGGGCGCATCGCATTGTCGTGATCGGCTGCTTGTGGCTCGACCACGGCTACCGGCTCAAGCGGCTCGGCGTCGTCGGGGAGGCGACCGGCGCGGCCGGCACGCCCGACGAGCGCGAGCGTCTGCTGCTCGAGGATTTCTCGCGGTTCGTCGGCCGCGCGCGGCCGGTGCTCGTCACGTACAACGGGCGCAGCTTCGATCTACCAGTCATTGCCATGCGCGCGCTCTGCCACGGCGTCTCGCTCGGTTGGTACTACCGCGAGCGCAACGTTCGCTATCGCTACTCCGAGGAGGGCCACCTCGATCTGTGCGACTGGCTCGCCGATCACGGCGCCACGCGCTCGGGCAGCCTCGACGCTGTCGCGCGCCTCATCGGGTTGCCCGGCAAGGTCGGCGTCGACGGCTCGCAGGTCGAAGGCCTCTACGCCGCCGGCCAGCTCGCCGAGATCCAGCGCTACTGCCTCGCCGACGTCACACAGACCGCGCTGCTGTTCCTGCGTTTCCGCTTGCTGCAGGGCGTGCTCAGCGCCGACACGTATCAGAAGGTGACGCGCGAGCTCCTCGACGCGCTGACCGCGGATGGTCGGGTCAACACCGTGCTCGAAGCGACGGACCGCGCGCATCTGATCGGGCCTGCGCCGCTGCCGACTCCATGATCGCGCGATGACCACGATCGCCACGATCGATACGCTCGCCGACGCGCGGCTGGGTGCAGCGTGGTTTCACCGCGACGTCGTCACCGTCGCGCGCGAGCTGGTCGGCTGCGCGCTCGTTCATCGCAAGCGCGCGGGGATGATCGTCGAGACCGAGGCGTATCTCGGCCCCGACGATCTCGCGAGCCACGCCCGGTTCGGGCCAACCGCGCGCACGTCGGTGATGTTCGGCCCCGGCGGCGTCAGCTACGTGTACCTCTGCTATGGCGTTCATCAGATGTTCAACATCGTGACTGGCGTCGAGGGCGAAGGTCAGGCGGTGCTGATCCGCGCGGTCGCGCCGCTCGTCGGGCTCGGCGACGATCCGAAGGTCGGCCGCGGGCCCGGCAAGGTCACGCAGGCGTTGAAACTCGATCGCAGCCACGACCGCAAGGACCTCGCAACCGGCCAGCTCTACGTCGCGGCACACGAGAAGCCGCCGGAGGTGGCGAGCGGGCCCCGCGTCGGCGTCGACTACGCGGGCGACTGGGCGAAGAAGCCGCTGCGCTTCTGGTGGCCGGAACACCCGGCAGTGTCGCGCGCGCCGCGAGTCCGAGCTACGCGTGCGGCGCGTCGCCGTGGGTGACGGTCGCGACTTTGCGCAAGCGCTGACGGTACAGCTCCTCGCCGAGCTTCTTGCGATCGCGGCTCTTGAGCGGGCGATAGTGAAAGTGCGAGCCGTCGCGCACCGTGACGAGCTTGTCGACCTGCGGAACGCCGAGCTCGCGTAGCCATTTCGTGATTTCGGCCTCGAGCGCGCGCGCCTCGGCGAGCCACACGACGGTCTTGTGCTCGGTGAGCCGCAGCGTCGCCTTGTGCGCGCGCACGTAAACGGAGAGCTCGAGATGGCCGTTGCCGAGCAGCTCGACGTCGTGATCGTCGAGGAAACGGAGGATCCGCTTCGCGTCGACGCGCGAGGTGAGCCAGACGTCGCTGGTCGGTGCGTTCTCGAAGTGATCCTGCACGCGCACTTCGAGGTT
>DASUFX010000767.1:0-8910 GCA_036274355.1 Kofleriaceae bacterium
GAAATGCATGGCCGCGGCGACAGGCGCGGTCCTCGGTGCGGCATTTGCGCTCGTCGCGAGCGCGACGATCACGAACCAAGCGTGCCTCACAGCCAACCCTCATCTCACGTAGGAGGGCCTCGTGCTTGCAACGCAGCACGCGCATGAAGATCGCTGTTGTTGGAACCGGCTATGTCGGGCTCGTCACGGGAGCGGGCTTCTCGGAGTTCGGCCACACGGTCACGTGCGTAGATATCGATAACCAACGCGTCGAAGCCTTGCGCAAAGGCGTCATCCCGATCCACGAGCCAGGTCTGGAGGAGCTGGTGAGGCGCAATAGCTCACTGGGTCGGCTATCTTTCACGACGTCGACGGCCGAAGCGGTCGCCGGCGCACAGGCAGTCTTCATCGCGGTCGGCACGCCGTCGTCCCATGATGGCGCGGCAGATTTGCAATACGTGCTCGCGGCCGCACGCGACATCGGGCGCACGATCGACGGCTTCACGGTGGTGGTCACCAAGAGCACTGTGCCCGTGGGCACGGCAGAGAAGGTTCGCAAGGCGATTCAAGGCGTAACGGACCGACCGTTCGCGGTCGCATCGAACCCCGAGTTCCTCAAAGAAGGCGACGCGGTCAACGACTTCCTCAAGCCCGCGCGCGTCGTGATCGGCGCCGACGATCCGCGCGCCGTCGACACGCTGCGCAGCCTCTATCAAGGCATGCATCGCACGAACGATCGCATCATGGTCATGGACATCCCGTCGGCAGAGCTGACGAAGTACGCTGCGAACGCGATGCTCGCGACCCGCATCTCGTTCATGAACGAGCTCGCGCGGCTCGCCGAACAGGTCGGCGCGGATATCGAGAGGGTGCGCGTCGGCATCGGCTCGGACCCGCGCATCGGCAACAAGTTCTTGTTCGCGGGCTGCGGCTTCGGCGGTTCGTGCTTCCCGAAGGACCTGCGCGCGCTGATCCATACCGGTCGCGAGCACGACGTGCAGATGACGATCGTCGACGCTGTCGAGCGCGCGAACGAACGTCAGAAGCGCATGCTCGGCCGCCGCGTGCTCAACCACTTCGGCGGCAACCTCGATGGCAAGAAGGTCGCGATCTGGGGCCTCTCGTTCAAGCCGGAAACCGACGACGTCCGCGAGTCTCCGGCGCTCACGCTCATCGAGCAGCTGCGCGATGGCGGCGCGAAAATCGCCGGCTACGATCCCAAAGCGATGCCCAACATCCGCGCGTTGATCGGCGATGCAATCGAGCTCGCGCCCGATCCGTATGCGGCGGCCACCGATGCCGATGCACTGGTCCTCGTCACCGAGTGGCACGAGCTGCGTTCGCTCGACTTCGAGAAGCTCGCGCAGCGGATGAAATCGCGCGCGCTGTTTGATGGCCGCAACGTATGGTCCGCCGACGAAGCGCGCAAAGCGGGCTTCGTCTACTACGCCATCGGCCGCAAGTAGGTCGGCGCGATCTGCCTGCTTAGCAGTCTTTGCTTGACCGCTCGCACCGCCGCGCGATACCAGGCCGCGCATGGACGCGGACAAAGTTGCCGGCAAGGTTGCGAGAGTCGCTGTCGAGGTTGCTGGCCGAGCCGTTGGCATTCGCGGGGCGGGCAACGTGATGCGCCTGCTCGAAGAGCCGCAATCGCGCGGCTGGGATCCGGTCGTGCCGGCAGACCTGCACGCGAACCCACTCCCGCCCGTCGCCGAAGACGGCACCGCGGAATGCTGGCAGTGCAAGACGCGGCTGCCGTTCGCGCAGCTCGACATCGCGGGCAACGCGTACTCGTGCCGCCCGTGCATGTTGCGAACGGCGCAGGCGAATGCCTCGCACGATGCAGCGGCGATCGACGTCGACACCGTCAAGATCGGCCGTGGCCGGTGGTGGCTCTGGCCGCTCGGCGCGCTCGCCCTGACTGGACTTATCGTCGCGATCTTCTTCGTGACGAAGGCGCATTCGCTCTAGCGCGCAGATTGTCTGCGACTGAGCCCAGGTCGCTGGCTCGTCCTTTACGGAGGACATCAGCAATGGGCTTTTTCAAAGACTTGAAGAACAAAGTAACGGGTGGAGCGGCGACGGTGCGCGTGAACGTCTCGTCGGCGCAGCGCGGCCGTGCGGTGCCGGTACAGGTGCAAGCGACGGCGAAGGCGAACGGCAAGGTCAGCGCGGTGTACTTGCTCGTGCGCGCGACCGAGAGCGCGGAGTTCAAGGCGAACAACGAGAAGGTCCAGGGCTCGAAGGTGAGCTTCGAGACGCGCATCACGATCGCCGGCGCGCAGGAAATCAAAGAGGGCGAGACCTACAACTGGGACGGTCAGCTCGAGCTGCCGGTGAACACGAACCCGACGCTTCGCGGCTCGATCATTGACCACACCTGGGAAGTCCAGGCGGGCCTCGACATGCCGGGCAACGATCCTGACTCGGGCTGGCAGACTCTCGACGTGACCTGATCGAAAGGCTCAGACCTCAGACTTCAGACCTCAGACTTCAGGCCTCGGTGGGACAGCAGACTCCAGGCTCCGTGCTCGAGTGATGGACGCTTCGTGCACGGTCGATCTCTGGCAATCCCGCCGGATGGCCCGATGTCTGACGCCTTGCCGAGGCCTGAGGCCCGAGGGCCTGAAGCCTGTGGCGACCTAGATCCGCTGCTTGATCGAGAACGCGACGCGACGATTCACCTTGTACGCGTCCTGCGTGTGGTGGCGATCGACTGGCCTGCTCTCGCCGTAGCCCTCGGAGGTGAGGCGCAGGCTGTCGATGCCGTGATCGACCAGGTAACGCATCACGGTGGCGGCGCGACGCTTGGAGAGATCCAGGTTGTACGCGTCGTTGCCCTGTTCGTCGGTGTGGCCCTCGACCTCGACGAGCGTGATGCCGGGATTGTCTTCGAGCGCCTGCACGACCTCGTCGAGGATTGGATACGCGCTGTCACGGAGCACGTCCTTGTCGAACTCGAACTCGATCGGCTGGAGCGTCACGATCTCGGTCTTGGTCTCGATGATGTGCTTGCGCTCAGGGCAACCGTCGTCATCCTCGATGCCGTTGTAGTTCTCCATCACGTCGGGACACTTGTCGTCCTTGTCGAAGATGCCGTCGTTGTCGGAGTCGAGCGGCAGATCGTCGGCAGGCTTCGGCGGGACCTCCGCGACGAGGTCGCCGGGGATGCGTGCGCCGGCGCGCTGCGCAGGCTTCGGCTCGAACACGATGCCGATCACGGCGCGGAAATCGGGATTGCCGGCGCGATCGGGAAGCAGACCGCGACCTGCGCCGAGCGACAGGTACGAGTTCTTCGCGAGGTAGACCTTCACGCCGCCGAGCGCTTCGAGTGGTTGGTAGCCGTCGCTCCTGCCGAGCGGCACCGCGCCGAACACTTCGGCGACGAGCTCGACCTTCTCGGGAACGACGCCGTACGCGGCCGCGATACCGACGGGCAACGCGGTCGATGTCGTGATCGAGCCCATCGTCGCCGGCGCGCCATCGGCACCCATGTCCATGAACGTGGTCGTACGGCGCACGCGAATGCCGCCGTTGACGGCGAGGCGCAGGTTGCCGAACGTCGCATCTGCGATGCCGACGAGCTGCGGGGTCGTCGCGGCTTCGCCGAGGAATGGATCGCGCGACTTGCTCGTCGGCACGTACACGCTCGCGATCGCGCCGAATCCGAAGTGACCCGCGCGTGCGATGCGCGCTTTGACATGAAGGCCGAGATCACCGAGGCCCTGGCCGTCGAGGCGATAGAGCTTGTCGTCGTTCGGGTTGTTCGGATCGCCGAGCTGATCGGGACCGCGCGAGCCATTCATGATCGTGAATGGCAGCGACGCGCCGAGCTCGAGCGGAATGCCAGCGCGGATACCAAACGCAGCAACCAGCGTCGCCGACACCATGTTGTCGACCGAGTACGTCGCCGGCCCGTTCTCGAACGACAGCAGGCGATGTCCCCACTGCAGCGAGCCGAGGCCGAACGACATATCCATGTGGTCGAGAACCTGCGATCCGTTGAGCGTGAGAAAGCCGCGCGAATCGATCGCAGGTCGAAACTCGTCGATCTCGATCGATTGCGCAGACGCAACAGAGGTGACGAAGAGCGCAGGTAGAGCGAAAGCCAGGCGTGGCATAGCGGTCCTCCTCGACGCAGCGGAGAGGCAGCGTCGACTGAGAACACTGTGCGCGGCCGGGACGCGCGGGTTACATCGTCACGGTTTCGCGGGCTTGGCAGGCGCGGGCTTGGCAGGCGCGGGCTTGGGAATCTTCACGCCCGACAAGAACGCGCGCAGCTCGGGCTCGAGCACCTTGCGGCTCGCGATGCACTGATCCATCGCCTCGAAGCTCTGATTGACGACACGCTCGCCGCCCGGAAGCTTGCCGAAGTTCGCGAGCACGTAGCGCTTCGTTTCGTCGCGCACGGTCTCGTCGCAGCTGCCCGAGAACAGCGTCGCGACGAACCCGATCATGCCGGTCACCGAGTCGTTCGGCAGACGCGCGAGTAACTTGTCCTTGTTGACGCGCACGAAGCGCTCCATCACCTTGCGCGTTGCCTCGGTCGACGCACCGAGCAGCATCCATTGCGACTCGCGAATGTCGACCTTCGGATCGAGCAGCAGCTCGAGCGCCGCTTCGACGCGCTTCGGATCGCGAACACCGGCGAGCGCAGCGTACATCTCGTCGCGGCGGAGGTGCTCTTGCTCGGTTTTCACGTCGCGCAGGATCTTGCCGTGCAGATCGGGGCTCGCATCGACGGCGATCGCGAGCACGAGGCCGCGCGTCGCAGTCGGCAAGTCGCGCCAGTTCGCGGCGAGGTCGACGTCCTGCTTCACGAGATCCGGATCGCGACCGAACCACGCGACCGCGCGTACGAGCTCGGTGCGATTCGCCTCGGCGTCGACGTCGTCGTTGTCTTGCGGCGTGAGGCCGAGCTTCGCAGCACCGGGACCGAACGTCGCGCGCATCCAGGATTCATACTTCGCGCGCTGCTCGTCGGGAACAAACCGATCCATGCCGGCCGGCACGATCAACGCGTCGCCGACCGTGAACCGATCGCCGCCAGCGAGCAGCTTCGGCACGAGCGATAGCATGAGCGTCAACGGCAGCTTGGCCGACGGTGTCTTAGGCATCGGCTTGCGGACGCCCCGTGGCCGGTAGCGCGTCGCCGACACGACGTCGAAGAACACCGCCCGCCGCTCCGTCCACGTCAGCAATGGCCACGCTTCGTCGCGCAGCTTCGTCGCCTGCGGTGCGGTGTAGCGAACGCGGTAGTAGCCACGGCCGTGCGCGGTCGGCATCACCCAGCGCGGACACTTCTTGCCTTCGAGCGCGATGGAATCGGTCTGCTTCGTGATCAGCGTGCAGGTGTCGGCGCGCTTGCCATCGCGGTCGTACGCGACGCACACCGGCATGATCCACGGCGGCTGCGCGGCCGGCTCCGGCGAACCCGGCGGCACGAACCGCTGCTGCGTCACGTCGAGCTTCGCGCCGCTCTTGTCACAGGTGAGCTTCGTCTCGAGCTCCGGCGCACCCGGTTGGTCGAGGTACGTCGCAAACGCAGGCGCGAGATCTTTGCCCGACGCCGCACTGATCGCGGCGACGAAGTTCTCGCTCGTCGCGTTGCCGAACGCGCGCGCCTTCAAGTACTCGCGGATGCCTTTCTGGAACACGTCGGGGCCGACGTACTGCTCGAACGTATTGAGCACAGCCGCGCCTTTGACGTACGTGATGCCATCGAACGCGTTGTAGACATCGTCGAGCTTCTCGATCGGCTGACGAACCTTGCGCGCGGTGACCACGCTGTCGGCGTCGAGCGCACCCATGCGCGTGTCGAGCTCACCGAGCTCCTCGTGCCACGCCGGCTCGAAGCGCGCGACGATCTTGCGCCCGAGCCAGGTCGCGAAGCCTTCGTTGAGCCAGATGTCATCCCACCACGCGGTCGTCACGTAGTCGCCGAACCACTGGTGCGCGAGCTCGTGCGACGCCACGCCGATGAAGCCCTGGCGCTGCCGCCACGACGGCTTCTTCGGATCGAACAGCACGAGCTGCTCGGTAAACGTGACGAGCCCGGCATTCTCCATCGCCGAGAACCCGAGCACGATCGGGATCGTCATCAGATCCAGCTTCTCGTACGGATATGGCATGCCGAAGTAGTCCTCGAGGAGCTCGAGCACGCGCCCGGCGTTCTTCGCGGCGTACGCGGCTTCGGCGCCACGTCCCTTCATGGTGATGATGCGCACCGGCACGCCGTTCTTCGTCTTGCCGGCGTCGACGATGTCGAATGGGCCGATTCCGAACGCGATGAGATAGCTCGGCAGCGGTTTCGTCTTGGCGAATTCGTAACGATGACCGGCGGCGACATCGCTCTCCTTCACGACCGGCGTATTGCTCACCGCGATCACTTTCTTCGGCACGTCGAGCGTCAGCTGCCACGGCACCTTCGTGTCGGGCTCGTCGACGCACGGAAACACGCGGCGCGCGTAGAGCGCTTCGAATTGCGTGAACACGTACGGCGTGCCGTTGACCGTTTGCTTGAACGCGCCCGCAGTGTTCAGCGTGTCGAGCTTGCCGCTGTACTCGATATCGAGCTGCAGCGCACCGGGTGCGAAGTCGCCGCGCACTTCGAGCAGGTCTTCGCCGCGCGGCGTGATGGTGATCGCGCCGGTCGTGCTCGACGCCTTCTTGATCGTGAGGTCCTTGCCGTGCAGCCAGATCACCGGCGTCTTCTCTTTGACCTCGCCCGTGATGGCGATCACCCCGTCGAAGCCATCGCGCGCCGGATCGATCGCGAGCGTCGCGGTGTACCCCGACGGTGCAAATGTCTTCGGCAGCCGCAATTTCGGCATTTCCGCAGGATCCGCGGGTTTCACCGCAGCCGGCTGGACGGCGACCGGAACGACCGGGCGCTGCGGCGCCTGCGGTGCAGGCGTCGACGGTGCGGGGCAAGCAGCAAACAACACAAGCGCCGACGTGAGAGCTATGCGCACGTCGCGCACCATACAGCGGATCGCCTATGATCGGCAGGTGCGAGCGTTGGGGCTGCTAGTGGTCGTCGCTGCGTGCAATCCGCCCGGATTGACGCTCGAGGTCGTCGTCGATGACCCGGCGATGGCGAAGGTCGAATTATTCGCAGGCCGCGACTGCGGTGAGTGCCCGCGGGCGACCGCACCTCCGGGCTTGCAGACGATGCCGGTCGATGCCGGTTACATCGTGGATGATCCGGAGCCGTTCACGGTCACCAAGAACGAGTTCTCGAACGGCGTCGCCGGATTTCGCATCGAGGCCGATCAGGACGAGACGCTCGCGGTCCTCGTCGCGCTCGCGTACGACGCGCAAGGCCAGATCCGATGGTCGTGGACCGGTCATGGCGTGCAGATTCCCGACGGCGATTCCGCGCACTGGCGGATCCAGATGTCACCGACGAAGCCAATCGACATGAACGTCGGTCCGCTCACGAACATCGAGCGCATCGCCGAGTGGCCGCATCCGAAAGGTCATCCGTCGTGTCTGTTGCTCGAGCACTGGGACGACAGCTCGCACGCGAGACGCGAGATGTTGTCGCCCGCCGACGATTTCGATTGCGATGGCGTCGACCCGACGTTCGAGTGTGAGCCGTTCATCCCGAACGCGATGGGCGTCGCGCCGTCGATCGAGTCGGCGAACTGCGTGACGCCGGTGATGCCAAGTGGCAGCAGCCTCTACGTCTGCATGCTCGGTGGCCCGCAGTGCAACGAGACGCCGACGATGGCGAACGATACATGTGCGGAGCTCGATACTCCGTATTGCACGCCGATCTCGACGTGTCAGTGCCAGAACCTTCCGGACGCGCAGGCGTGTATTCGCACGCTTGTCGTCGGCGCGACGAGCGACCAGCCGACGATGCCGTTCATGAAATGCACGATCGGCGTCGACCAAGCGGGCAACCGCTGTGACAGCGAGAAGCTGTTGATCGATGCGAGCCCGTTCCTCGGCATCGCGCAGGGCTGCAAGGACCTGCGCATCGGCGATGCAACGACGCCGATCGGTCCGTTCGCCAATGCGCTGCACATCGGCGACGGTGCGAAGTTGAGGCTCGACAACTTCATCATGCCGTGCGCGGCCGAGGTTTCGTTCGAAGGCACGCAGATCGCACCGCATGTCGAGTACGGCTTCTTCGACGTCGCGCTCGACAATGGCTATCACCTCCTCACGCCCGCGAAGGTCGACGTTCACCTCGGCTGCAACCTCCCGTCGATCTGCGGCGTCGTCATGAGCAACAACACGAACGAGTCGATGTTTCAGTGCGTCGGCGCGATGTCGGTCACGCCGGCCTGTGCACCCGATCAAGCACACGGCTGCAACGGCCCGTACTGCAACGGCGTGTGCTGCGGGTACAACGAGCGCTGCACTGCGAATGGCTGTAGCTGCGGAGGCGGCGCTGGCTGCACCGGCACCAACACCTGCGCGGTCGGCGCGGCCAACGAGGATAACTGCGGCAGCATCTGCTGCGGTCCGCCGCCCGGACCTGCGTGCCCGTTCTAATCGGCTAGCAGTGCGCCGCAGCACTGCTTCCACTTGCGCATCGAGCCGCAGACGCACAGATCGTTACGGCCCGGCTTCTTCGGGCGAATGCGCGCCATCTCTTTCGGCGACCGAAACGTCAATGGCCGCTGCGCGCGTCCGACTTGCTCGGCGGCTTCGAACTTCGCCGCGATCTCGTCGAGCTTTGCTTCGGTGAACCAGTCGCGCGCTTCGTCCTCGAGCTTGCGTGCGAGCGCGAGGTAGCGGCGCGTGTGATGCTGGTGATCGAAGTGCGGCACCGCGCGATAACCTTCGGGCACCTCGCAGAGCGCATTGCCGCCGGCAAATCCGTACGTGCCGACGTCACGCGCGGGCAACAGCGTCCACTCGATCGCGAACAAGCGGAATGCGACTGCACCAAGACCGACCCACGCGCGCGCTTCG
>DASUFX010000768.1:0-2483 GCA_036274355.1 Kofleriaceae bacterium
CGCTGGCGCCGATGTTGCGGATCAAGCTGAACATCGCGGTCCCTTCGTTGCGGTAGCGCGCGGCTAGCGTCGAAAACGCGATCGTCGACAGCGGCACGAAGATGAAGCCGAGCCCGATGCCTTGCACGATGCCCGTGTAGACGATCTCGCCGACGCCCACGTCGGCGTTCCACTGCGTCATCGCGTGCAGCGACCAGGTCATCAGCCCGAGACCCGTGAGCACGAGCAGCCGAGTGTCGACTTTGCCGATTAGCCTCCCGACGATCATCATCGCGACCATCGTGCCCGCGCCGCGCGGCGCCAGCACGAAGCCGGCGGTCAGCACCGGGAAACCGAGCAGGCTCTGCAGGAACGGCGGCAGCAGCGCCATCGTCGACATCAGCATCACGCCGACCGTGAACATCAGCAGGATGCCCGCGACGAAATTGCGGTCGGCGAACAGGCCGGGCTCGATGAACGGCTTGTCGGCGGTGAACATGTGGGCCAGGAATAGATAGAAAGCGAGGCCCGCCGTAGCGGCTTCGAGCACGATCTCCGTCGAGTCGAACCAATCGAGCGTGTTGCCGCGGTCGAGCATGAGCTGCAGCGCGCCGATCGCGATCGAAAGCAGCGCGAAGCCGAAGAAATCGAAGCCGCGCTTCGCTTGGCCCTTCACCTCCGGGACGAACGCGGCGATGCCGAGCACGGCAAGCACGCCGACGGGCAGGTTGATGTAGAACGCCCAGCGCCAGCTGTAGTACTCGGTGAGATAGCCGCCGAGCGTCGGGCCCAGAATCGGGCCGACCATGACGCCCATGCCCCAAAGCGCCATCGCGGAGCCATGCTTCTCACGCGGATAGGTATCAAGCAGCACCGCCTGCGAGATCGGCACGAGGCTCGCGCCGAGGGCGCCCTGCAGCGCACGGAACGCGACCATTTGCTCGAGCGACGTCGCCGCGCCGCACAGCATCGAGGCGATCGTGAAGCCGATTACGGACGCCGCGAACAAGCGCTTGCGTCCGAAGCGGTCCGCGAGCACCCCCGTCAGCGGAGTGAGGATCGCAGCGGACACGATGTACGAGGTGAGCACCCACGAGATCTGATCTTGCGTGGCCGCCATGCTGCCTTGCATGTGCGGCAACGCGACGTTGACGATGGTCGTGTCGACTACCTGCATGACGGTCGCGAGCATGACCGACAACGTGATCATGCCGCGGTTCAGCGGCGCTGCAGCGCTCGCCGTCGCGTTGATCGCCGTCGCGCTCATGACCGGCTAGCGGCTCTCTGCGAACGCGGAGTTGCTGGGCAGCAGTGCGCGGATCCAATGCGGCGCGGGCCGCTCGTGACCTGTGTCGATGTCGACGATCGCGCTCATGCCGGCGCGCAACTCCGGATCGTCGCCGCGCATCTCGATTGCGATGCGCACGGGAATCCGTTGCGCGACCTTGACCCAATTGCCGGTCGCGTTCTGCGCCGGAATCACCGAGAACTCGGCGCCCGTCGCCTGGCTGATGCTCGCGACGCTGCCGCGCCACCGGCGATCGGGGTAGGTGTCGAGGCGTATGTCGACGGGCTGGCCGACGGCGACGTGCGTCAAGTCGGTCTCTTTGAAGTTCGCCTCGATCCACATGTCGCGATCGGCGACGATCGTCATGATCGGCGATCCGGGCTGGACGTGATGGCCGAGCGTCGGCACTTGGCTCGCGATGCCGCTGAACGGCGCGCGCACGACCGTGTGCTCGAGATCGAGCTCGGCGGCGTCGCGCATCGACTTTGCGGCGAGGTACGCCGCTTGCTCGGTCACGGGCCGATCGAGATCGCCGCCGAGACGCGCGCGGATGGCATCGAGCGCGCGCTCCGTGACCTGAATCTCTTGGTTGGCGACGTCGCGTTCATGGCGTTGCTCGTCGACGGCCACATCGGACGTGAGCTTGCGCTCCGCAAGCGCCGTGAGCCGGTCGAGCTCACGCTGCTCGTAGGCCGCGTTCGTGCGAGCGAGCGCGAGCTGCTCGAGCGATTGCCGGTACGACGCCTTGGTGCTCTCGACGAAGTCGTTGATCGCCGCGAGCTGCGCATTGCCGCGATCGAGCGCGACGCGGAAGGGGCGGTCGTCGATCGTGAACAGCACGTCGCCGGCCTCCACGCGCTGGTTCTCGCGCACGTTGAGCGTTGCGATCGGCCCCGCCACCTCCGCGCTGATGACGCCGACGTCGGCCTTGACGTACGCGTTGTCGGTTCCGACGACTCGTCCCGACGTGTAATAGACGTAGGCGCCGACCACGAGCGCGACGATGGGCCCTGCAAGCAGCAGGATCGAGCGCAGCGGGCGACGCGGAGCGCGTGCCGCGGGTGCAGCCGGGGCGGCAGGGGCCGCGTTAGGCGCGGGCGCGGAGATGTTTGGCGAGTCTTGTTCGGCCATGACGAGTGCTTCCCGATTGGTCCGGCTGCGCCGCCGTGACTTCGGCGGCGAGCAGGTTGCGTTTCATTTGCTCGAGCGCGGCAAC